>JAJDNM010000006.1 GCA_022340665.1 Acidobacteriota bacterium
CCGGCGTGCTCAGGTCGGGATCGCGTTTCGCCCAGAAGAGAGCGATGAACGCCTCCGCTTCCTCGTCGCTCGCGACCTCCTTCCAGGCCTTTTTCTCGGCCTTCGTCAGCAGGAACCCCTCCGGTCCCTCGAAATACGTCCACAGCGAGTGCGAGAGCTGAGCAGCAGCCGAGCTCGAAACCAACAGAAGGAGCATGGAAAGGGCCGATTTCTTCATGTGTCCCTCCACGGTCGGGTGCCGACACTGCCCCTGGCCGTCATCCTATTCGATACGGGAGGCTGACCGACGAGTTTAGTCACCGGCCAAAACACTATTACTCAGGATCGGGAGCTCCATACGTCTGGGCGAAGCTGTCAGAGGATCATGGCAAGGATTTCGAGGCGGCGCTCGTCAAAATCCGCAGGCCTTCTTGACCATGCGGTCGATGTCGCGCGCGTGCATGCCCTGCGGGTCCCTCGGCTGCTCGCTCAGCCCCGCGTAGTGGAGGGCCTCGTGGATGAGCACCGCCGCCGCGCATTCATGACTCCCCCGGTTGGGGAGGTACCAGCCGGTCACCAGCCATACCCTGATCGGGAAAGGAAAGCGGTGCCCGGTGGGGGTAACGCACCCCGGCCGTGGCGCGAGCCCGCGAGCGCCGAGATGCGATCGGTGATGTGATGCCGCCTGCCCCATACCGACACGATCGGGCGCGGCGGCTCGTAAGTAATGAAGCTACAGTGGCTTAGTTGTGGGGATTTTGTGGGGATCGAAAATTCTCGAAATGCAATCGATTCTCAGAATTTCCAGGTTGGGAACCGCCCACCGACAGTGATTCCTGACGGCAATCTCAGCCGGATGCGATCGTGCGCAGGCGCTCTCGCGCCTCCTCCTCGCTGGCGCAGACCTGGAGGATGTCCGTCAGCATGACGATCGAGAACACTTCCTCGATTTTCTCGCTGCAGCCACAGATCGCGACCGCGCCACCGGAACTGCGAAGGCGGACGAGAAACCGAACCAGGGTGCCGATGCCGGCGCTGGTGACGATCGGCACGTCGGTGAGGTCGAAGATGAAGAAGCGCGAGTCTTTGGCCACGCCGGTGGTGAGCTCTTCCCAGAGTCGGGTGGCACCGTCGACCTCGAGGTTGCCCGAGAGACGGACGGCGAGACCGTCCGGAACGTCTGCAACGGGCTCGCACCTCAGCTTCATGACAATTCGTCAAACCTCCCGATCGTTCATAAACGCAGCAAGTCTAACATTCGCCCGTCGTGTAAAGCGCGGCCACTGCCGCAACACGGCCCCATCCCGATCGACGCCCTCGTACCGCCATCGATTGTCGATGGGTGTACCATCAAGAGCACGGTGACAACTCTGTACGTGATTCCTGGAGACGCTGAGCCGTTCGATCACCAGTTCGACGGCGACTCGCTGGTGATCGGACGCTCGTCACGCTGCGATCTGGCGGTCGCCGACCGGTGCCTTTCGCGCCAGCACGTTCGCATATTCAGATCTGACGAGAGTTGGCTCGTTGAAGACATGGGTTCGCGCAATGGTACGCGTGTCAACGGGAAGACCATCTCGGGACAGACACCTATCGCCCCCGGTGACGTGATCGACGCGTCGATGTCGCGGATCACCTTCGGGCGCGATGAAAAGGCGATCAAGTCGGGGCAATCCTTCTCCGACTCACAACTCTCCATTTACCGCCCCGCCAGTGACATCATCGCCAGGTCCGAAATCGAGGTCGTGGCGCCTTCCGACTCCGGGGTCGAAGAGCTACGCCGGGCTGCCGACCGGCTCAGAGTACTCTACGACGTCCACACCGCCCTTGATGAATCGACGACTGCCGAAGAGCTTGTCGATCATGTCCTCGAACGGGTTTTCGTTCACCTTCGGCCCCAGCACGGAGCCATATTTCTGACAGACAACGGCGGTCTGGCACGGGTGAGCAGCCGCTCGCAGGTCGACAGCATCGACGACTTTCCGGAATCGAAGAGTCTCGCCGAGGAGGTCATCGGCAAGGGCCATGCGGCGGTCATCCACGACGCCTCGACCGACCCCATGGTCCAGGGGGCTTTAAGCCTGCAGGATTCCGGGGTCCGCACCCTGGTCGCCGCGCCGTTGCTGACGCCGGAGGGCGCAATCGGAATGATCGTCCTCAGCTCGAATCTTGCCGCCCGCCTTTTCGGGGAAGACGATATGGAACTTCTGACGGTTGTAGCGTCTGCCGCAGCGCTGCGCCTGCGCAACTTCGCCCTCGCCGAGGAGGCTGCGGAGCGACGGCGCTTCGAGCAGGAGGTGGCGATCGCGCGCCGCATTCAGGTAGCGCTGCTACCAACAGAATTGCCACAGGTTGCCGGGCTCGAGATCTACGGCAAGAATACTCCCTCGAGAGGGGTTTCAGGAGACTACTACCAAGTGATCGAGAGGCCGTCGGCAAACGAGGTGGCTGTGATCATCGCAGACGTCTCGGGCAAGGGAATCGGGGCATCGTTGCTCACTGGTTATGTCGACGCTCTCGTCAACGCCTACCTTGGCGAGAACATGGAACCGGCAGAAATCTTCAACCGCGTGTCTCCGCAGATGAACGCCAAGACACCCGTTGAGTCCTTCGCGACCGCCTTTCTCGGTATCCTCTCAGTCGAAACCGGCACCCTCAGATTTGCCAGCGCGGGTCACGACCCGACCATCCTGCTTCGATCGGATGGCGGTACTGAGCTTTTGATGCCGACCGGAATGCCGCTCGGCCTGATGCCGGAGGCCACCTACGGAGTGTCAAAGGCCACTCTCGATCCCGGCGATTCGATGGTCATGTACACCGACGGCATCACCGAGGCGGCCAATCCCGAGCAGGAGGAGTTCGGACGGCAACGGCTGGTCGACGTCTGCGGGCAAAACCACGACCAGGCGCCAGCGGATCTCGCCGCCTCGATCGACGATACCGTCGACGCCTTCGTCGAAGGTGTGCCCTACCACGACGACCGGACGCTGGTGATCCTCCGTCGCTCTGCAACCTGAATTCGGCTCGCGGCAGCCGAACCCGCTGCTTCCTGAATCGCCCACGACATCAGGTCTACTGAGCGGTGAGCCGTGCCAGCCGAGCCAGAAGCTGCTCCTCATCGGCGGCGTTGGCAACGCCGATGATCCCTCCGTTAGTGCGGATGACGCCGATGAATCCGCTGTAGGGAACCTCGCGGAAGAGGACCGTCGCCCCCTCGCGATTGGTTTCTTGCCACACAGCGGCGAGCTTCGTCCACGCCTCTTCAGCCGCGACCTCGTTCGGCGTCATCAGGACGAAGACCTGGTACTCGGACCCGGCATCGTCGGCGTAGGCAGCGTGCACGCATTCGTTGAGCTCGGACAGGCCGTACAGTGCTTCCCGCGTGTACTGGCTGGAGCCGGGAACCATGTCGTTGATCGGCAGGGCAGCGAACTCCGGCGGGAGGCCGGCTTCGCCCGGCAGGGCGTTGGCGATCTCGGTCAACAGGGCCTCTCCGGTGGCTTGATCGATCTCACCCTCGTAGGCCTCGACCTTGGTGTAGTACCGGTCCTTCAACAGCAGGCACTGGTACGGAGGGGACACCACCGCCTCGGTGCCGATCGGCAGTGTGGTTTCCTCGGCCGGCGCCTCGGTCCGATACATCCCGAAGGCGTTGAGGGGCCGCCCCATGTCGTAGACGGAGATCATCGCCGTCACGCCGTCCCGGCTGTAGTTCTGGACGGTCACGCTCTCGAAGCCGTAGCTCAGGAAGGTGTCGGCGGCGCCGTTGATCAGCTCCCACAGTCCTGCAACGTCGTAGGTGGAAGGCTCGCCCTCGGGCGTCCAGCCGGAAATCTCCAGGAATCCTTCGGGGCCCGAGGAACATGAAAGCGCGGTAACCACAGACATCACCAGAAGAACTCGTTTCATCATTCCTTCTCCATTGTGTCGGAGCGCTCGACGCTCCAATTCATGAATTCCGTTGCTCGCATTCCGGCTACGCCAGGGTCAACAGCCCGTCGGCGGCCAAGAGATTTGCC
>JAJDNM010000007.1 GCA_022340665.1 Acidobacteriota bacterium
CCACCTCAAGGTAGATTACCCACGCGATACTCACCCGTTCGCTGCTCGTGTACCCCCGAAGGGGCCTTA
Source organism: Acidobacteriota bacterium (assembly GCA_022340665.1). Lineage (NCBI taxonomy): Bacteria > Pseudomonadati > Acidobacteriota > Acidobacteriota bacterium. The sequence goes on from JAJDNM010000007.1 coordinate 70, forward strand.
CCGCTCAACTTGCATGTGTTAGGCACGCCGCCAGCGTTCATTCTGAGCCAGGATCAAACTCTCCAGTTGAAAATTGTCGAACGTCGCGCCGAAGGCGCAACGGTCTATTCAAAGAGAGTTCTCATTACTCGAACTCATAGTGTTTCCGTCGCTCGATCCGAAGATCAATTGACAGAGGTCCGTTGGTTTCTCTCGATCCAGTTTTCAAAGAGCCTCATCCCGTGGCGGGCTTATCAATCTAGGTTATTCAGGGCCCGAAGTCAAGCATTTTTCAGCCCTCCGGCAGGCACCCGATCACCCACCCCAACGACGTTGGGGAGCGCAACCATACGGAAGTGCCAACCGGCTGTCAACCCCCTCCTGCGAGTTTTTTTCGATTTCCTCGAAAGACGAAGAAATCACCCTGCTCGGGAAACGAAATCGACTGCTGAAGAGGAAGAAAAGAAGGGGGAAGAGTTCCAAGGCAAGGAAGGCATGTCTTGGATGGAACTCTCGACAGGATGGAGGGCGCCTCGTTGAGAGGTCCTGAAACCCTTCCCCCGTGGAACCTGGTTTTCAAACGGAGTGATACCGCCTGGTATCACTCAAAGGGCCCGGAAGCTTTCCACCTTGCACTACGATCATGGAACGTCAGAGACGTTCACACAATCCCTCAACTAGATGGATTTTGCATGTTAATAGTAATCATTCCTATTAATGGATCAAAATTTGTACAAATCAATCAAAAACCACTCTTCGACCGACAATGCGCCACGGTTGGGTGAGCACCGCTCGGAGAGATTCCGGATAGGCGATGTGTTCTTCAATGAGAATCCGGGCAGCGAGACGGTCCGCATCATCATCGTCCAAGACAGGAACGCTACGCTGGACAACAATCGGGCCGTGGTCGAGCTCGAGGTCGACCAGGTGGACGGTGCACCCCGAAACCTTCACTCCATAATCCCAAGCCTGCTGCTGCCCGTGCAGGCCGGGAAACGAAGGGAGGAGGGCCGGATGAATGTTGAGAATGCGGTTTGGAAATGCGTCGACGAACGCCGCCGACAGCAGGCGCATATAGCCAGCGAGGCAGACCCAATCGACCGCCATTTGTTTCAGCCGCTCGACAATCGCGCGATCGTGATCTTCGCGTTTGGCAAAATCACGCTGAGACAGGACAGTGGTCTCCAGTCCGTGCTCTGCGGCCCACGCGATGCCCGGCGCATCCGCCCGGTTCGAGACGACGATCGCGACCTCGGCCGGGACCTCTCCAGTCTCGCAGGCCGCGACGATGGACTTCATGTTGGAGCCGGTTCCAGAAATCAATATGCCAAGTCGCGTGAGGGCCATGCCGGGATGATACTCGATGCTGGATGCTGGATGCTGGATGCTGGATGCTGGTTAGGATATTCGATTTTTGATGTTGGATATTCGTCTCTCTGGCGGTCAGTTGCTGAGAGATCGTTGGCGCCCCTGCCCCCTTGATCCCGATTGGCGTTTGGAGAAGGCCGCGCTTCAGACAGAAGCGCCAGGTGCCATCGTTTGCATCGTCGGGACCGACATACAAGGTCTCTTCGACGTCGAGGCCAACGATGCTAAAGGTGGCTCCTGATCGAACGGTGGGCAGGGCGCCAAATCCTCGTTTGATTGCGCCACGGGGACCGCGGATTTCCCCACACAATTCGGGGCGGCGCTCTCGGAGAGTGCCGCCCCGAATTGTTGGTGCCCAGGCGCGGAATCGAACCACGGACACGCGGATTTTCAGTCCGCTGCTCTACCGTCTGAGCTACCTGGGCACACCAGGTTCGAGAGTTATAGCGCGGGGCCAATCGGGTGTCAACAGAGGCTCGAGGTTCGATGGGGTGCCAGCGGTCACATTGTGACTACCACCGAAGCACAGATCTCGGCGAATCGCATACAATGCCCGCCGTGGAAATCGTCAAGTTCTTCCTGCAGACGGGTTGGGTGGCGAAGATCGTCCTCGTCATTCTCATCATCTTCTCTCTCGCCTCGTGGTCTGTGATTCTCGGCAAATGGCGCGAGCTCGCCGCGGCCAACCGCTCTTCCGAACGGTTCCTGAAGGTCTTCCGCGAGGCGGCCCGCCTCAACGAGGCGGCAGCGGTGGCGCCAAAGTACCGCGCCTCGCCGCTGGCCGCGATGTTCCAGGCCGGCTATACAGAGCTCGAGGCGCAGATACGGTCGGTTCGCCGCGACTCGGAGTCCGGAGCTCCTCTCAAGCTCAAAAGCCTCGACGGCATCGAACGGGCACTCGATCGCGCCATGGGGGCGGAGGCCGAACGACTTCAGCGTGCGCTGCCGATGCTTGCCACGACTGCCAGCGCCACCCCGTTCATCGGTCTCTTCGGAACGGTGTGGGGAATCATGAACACCTTTCACGCCATTGGCGCCACCGGATCCACATCCATCGTGACGGTCGCGCCAGGCATCGCCGAGGCGCTCGTCAACACCGCGGCCGGACTGCTCGCTGCGATCCCGGCGGTCATCGCCTACAACCACCTCCTCGCCAAGATCCGGATCATGCGGCGCCGAATGCTGGACTTCGAGCTGGAGTTCCTCAACCTGGTGGAGAGGAACTTCACATGATGAATTCGGAATTAGGAATTAGGAATTCGGAATGCCGCCCACCCACCCCCGGAATCACCTGGGGGAGGGGCGGGAACTCAAAACTCAAAACTCAAAATTCAAAACTCGAGGTGTGAGCGACGATGGCCGGGAAAGTCACCGAAGATCTTGATCAATTGGCAGAGATCAATGTCACTCCATTGGTCGACGTCATGCTGGTTCTCCTGATCATCTTCATCATCACCGCGCCGATGCTTGTCCAGGGTCTCAAGGTCAACCTGCCGAAACAGAACGCGCCGGCCCTCAATACTGACAGCGATGAGCCTGTGATCCTGACTCTGACGTCGGACGAGATCATTCTGTTGGGCGATGAACCGGTCCACATCAAGCTTCTGCCCGACCGGCTTGGTGCGATCCTTGGCGGCAGCCCTCGACCGGTCTACCTGAAGGCGGACGAGAACCTCCCCTACGGATTCGTAGTCCGCGTCTTGGCGGTGCTCGATCAGGTGGGGGTCGAGCAGGTCGGCATGGTGACCCATCCAGAGGGTGGCTAACCCGGATGGACCCGGTCACCAAGATCCTCGTCGACCGCGAGCGGTCACGACCCCGCCTCCTGCCGTGGGTCGTGCTCGCGATCGTCATGCACGCGGGCGTGGCAGCCGCCACCTACCTGGTCGGTCGCAGAGCTGCGGCCAGGCCGGTCCAGCTTCCGGTCGTCTCGGTCAAGCTCATTCGACCGCAGGTTCCGAGGACACGCCAATCCCGTAGCCGGCCAGAGCCCCGCGCCACGGCCGTTCCTCAACCGACCGAAGTGCCTCCTACCGCTGTTCCGAAACCTGAACCTGTTGCGACCGAGCTTCCGATAGAGGATGCCCCCCGACCGAGCGAAGATGCCATGCGTGAAGCCGACTCGGCTGCCACGCCCGCGCCAACACCTCCTCCCGCCCCCTCCACTGGCGGCGGCAGCGGACTGTCGGTGGGGGAGACTGCCGAGGGCGGCGGTTCGGGAATTCCAGCCGATTTTCACTTCACCTACTACGTCGAACGGATGCTGGCACTGATCGAGTCGCGCTGGTATAAACCAGCCGCCCCCCCGGGCACTCGTGCCAGGATTCAGTTCGTGATCCTGAAGAGCGGTCGGGTCGAAGGCATTCGACTCGAAGAGAGCTCCGGCCTGCCGAGCTTCGACCGCGCGGCCCTGAGGGCGATGTACGCGGCCAATCCACTGCCGCCCCTGCCGCCGGCCTACGGCAAACCGAGCCTGACCATTCACCTGAGTTTTGCGGAGTAACCATATGAATTTGTTTCGAATTACATGGATCGCCTGCCTCGCAGTAGCCGGTCTTTCAGTAATGCCATCACACGCCCAGGACGAGCTGTATCTCGAGATCACTCAGCCCGGCTTGCGCCGGGTCGCAGTGGCAACGCCACCGCTGATGGTGTTGCCAGGCACCCCGGCCGAAGCCGCTCGCGGGTTCCAGGAGGCCCTCGACAACGATCTGGCTGCTGCCGCGCCGATCGCCATCGTGGACCCGAAGCTCTATGCGCTGGTCGAAGACGACCCCCGGCCCGAGGTTCTCAACCAGAGATGGCGTGCGATCGGCGCACAATTTCTCCTCAGCGGCACCGTGGTGCGTGCTGGTGGACAGCTGGTCGTCGAAGCTCGCCTGGTGGATCTGGTCTCCGGCGAGTTCGCTTTTGCCAAGCGATATCGTGCCGGCATCAACGCCTCGCCAGTCGTCGCCCATACTCTCGCCAACGACATTGTCCAGGTCTTTACCGGCAGGCCGGGACCATTCCTTTCGCGAATCGGGTTCGTTTCGGACCGGGCCGGAGTGTCTGAACTGTGGGTGATGGACTGGAACGGCGATAACCCCAAGCAGTTGACAAAACACGGAGCGATCGCCCTCGCCCCGGCGTGGTCGCCGGACGGCAAGAAGATGGTCTTCACGTCATTCCTGCGGGGAACACCGGCTCTCTTCGCGCTGACGCCCCATGAGGGTTACCTTCGCCTGCTCTGGGACCAGGGAGGAGTGAACTCTTCCGCCTCGTTTTCGCCAGACGGGAAAAAAATCGCCTTCGCTTCGAGCGTCGATGGAAATACGGATATCTACACAATGCCCGTCGAAGGTGGCACTCCCCGGCGGCTGACAACGGCCCGCAGCATCGACACCCAGCCCGCGTGGGCTCCCAACGGCCGGCAGATCGCCTTCACGTCGACCCGCTCAGGCAGCCCCCAGATTTACCTCATGGATGCGGACGGCTCGAACGTACGGCGGCTGACTTTTGACGGCGGCTTTCATGATGAGGCCACCTGGTCGCACGATGGGACGCGCATCGCGTGCACCACCAAGGTCGGTAACCATTTCCAGATCGCGACCATTGACACCATCACCGGCCAAGAGGTGGTGATTCCGGGTCCCGGCAATAACGAGTCACCGTGCTTCTCGCCGGACGGATCGATGCTTGCCTTCGCCTCGGACCGCACCGGATCGCCTCAGATTTTCATCACCGACGCCGACGGCGTGCCGCACCAACTGACGACCGAGGGGACGAACCACTCGCCGACGTGGACGATGGAGGCGAAGTAGGAAGCTGGATGCTGGATGCTGGATGCTGGATCCTGGATGCTGGATGCTGGATCCTGGATGCTGGATGCTGGATGCTGGATGACTACTAGGTGGATTTACATCACGAGTTGTCGATAGCGGAGGGATAGATCGAGTATCCGGTATCTAGCATCTAGGATCTGGTGAGGGTAGTATCAGAGCATCGAACCCTCGATGAAGATCTCCGTGGAGTGAATTCATGAGCGACCGCAAATATAGACATCGCGGATACCAGGATGACGATCACGAGCGCGATCGTCAGCAACGGCAACGGCCGAAGACCGACGGCGTCAAGCGCTACGACGGTGCGCCGCGGGGTCGCGGAGTGGGGGCTCCGACCGCCGTTGCTTTCAAGTGCGCGAGATGTGGACATGACGCCGGTGACACCAAGGTCACCAAGGACACGATCTGCAGCTCGTGCGGCTCTCCGCTCCACTCGTGCTCGAACTGTAGTTTCTTCAACACCGGGGCCCGTTTCGAGTGCCAGAAGCCGATCGCGAAGCGGGTCGAAAGCAAGTCGAAGGCCAACGACTGCTCGTTCTTCAAGCCGAAGGTGGTGCGGGACCTCAAAGCCGCCCAGCCTGAACAATCGACCGACGCCCGTTCGGCGTTCGACGCGCTTTTCAAGAAGTAAAACTCAGGAGCGCCTCTCGTTTCGACGAGACAGGTGCCACTTTCACAATTGTCACCGGCGCGCTCGGGACTGCGGGGCGTCAAAGACAATTGTGAAGGTGGCACCGGTGGCGTCGATGCGGTTCGCGCACCTCACAGGAGGAAAGCCAGAGGTCAATTGTCATCGGCGCGCTCGGGATGGCAGGGCGACAACGACAATTGTGATGGTGGCACCGGTGGCGTCGACGCCCCAACGCGCGTCTCGTTGCTGTCGTCGAAGCGTTATCGCGCGAACCGAAGGAGCTACTCCTTCGAACCTCCTGCCGTGATGGTCTCCAGGCCGTGGGCATTGGGTCCGGTCTCCTCGCGTCGAAGCATCAGGGCAAAAAAGAGCGCGAGGAAGCCGAGGGTCGAGAAGATCCACATCCCTGGACCGTAGCCCATCGGGTTGGCCACGCTGGCTCCGAATGCGTCGTTCGTGCGGCCGATGATCCAATTCATCCCCGCAACACCGATCTGCTGGATCAGGGTCATCACTGCGTAAGCGGTGCCGAGGCGCCGTTCCTCTACGATATAGGCCACCGAAGGCCACATCACCGCCGGGACGAGAGAAAAGGCGACGCCCATCATGGTGATCGGCACCCAGAGCGGGGTCACGTGGTAGGCCATCATGACGTACACGGGCATCAGCAGGAAGGACCCGAAGGCCATGAAGAGCGCGCGTTTGCCCACCTTGTCAACCAGCAGGCCGAAGAGCGGCGTTGCCACCATCGCCGCCAACGGCAGCACGCTGTTGAGCTGGCCGGCCGCCTGGCGGGTATATTCCCAGGACTCAATGAAGAACTTGATAGAGAACGAGCGGAAGGGAAAGATCGCAGAGTAGAAGGTGACGCACAGCAGAACGACGAACCAGAACGATCTGCTGAACTTGAAGAGGTCCGAAATGACCAGCTTGTCCACGTCTCCGGCCTTGCCGAGGCCGAATCTGCGCGCCGCGATCTTCTCGAGCACCCCGTACAACAGGGCACTGCCCAGCACCAGGAGGCCAATCACGGCCGCCACCACAAGCGGGCCCTGCCAACCGTCGTAGGCGAACTCCGCCCAGGTCGGCGACCAATCCGCCGTCACCGAACCGAGCCGCGCAATCGTGAGATTGATGCCGAAGGCAAAGCTGAGCTCCTTGCCTTTGAACCATTTCGCGAGAGCCGTCGTGATGGCGACAATCAACGGTTCAGAGCCGACACCGAGGAGAAACCTCGCCACCAGCATGACTGTCAGATCGGACGACACCGCGTTGAGAATTCCGGCACAGGTGCAGATCGCCGCGAACAGGATGGTCGACTTGACAGTCCCGAAACGGTCGATGATCACACCGCCTATGAGAAGCACGATCACCGCCGCGATGCTGTAGACCGAGTACAGTGATCCGATGTTGGCGTCGGAGAACCCGAGATCGGATTTCAGGATGTCGGCGATCGGCGCGATCGAATCGTAGACGTAATAGTTGGCGAACATCGCCAGGCTGATCACGATCAGCACCACCCAGCGGTACATCGGCGACGGTTCCGGACCGATCGATTCGGCTGTGACCTGCGTATCTGCCATTCACGGCTCCTTTGGGCCGGCTCGAAGCCGGTTTAACTCCGCATTGACAAAGCATTGTAGCCGCGACCGCCGAGCCGGATGACTAGATCGCTGTTTGGTGTTATAATAAATGGACATTCCGTGGCGCCACGGCGACCGCGGTCGCCGGAGGGTTCCCGGATAGTGTTAACCAGAAGAAAATTCCTCAAGAATGCAAGTTTGACCGCAGCCGGAACGATGGGTTTCGGTGGTTACGGATTCGCGAACGCTCTCGATATGCCGGGGATTCGCCGCCAGCATCTCGAACTGCCCAACCTCCCGCTCCAGTGGGATGGCCTCCGGGTCCTGCAGATTTCAGATGTTCACGCCGGACCATATATGGACGTCAGCCGTATGACTCGGTTGCGGGACATGGCACATCACGTGAACCCGGACCTTATCGTGTTCACGGGCGACCAGATGGATCGGCGTGAGTCCGACGCCGAGCTTTTCGTACAGGGCTTTTCCGGGATCTCTGCACCCCTGGGAGTATGGGGCATCCTCGGCAATCACGATCATTTCATCGATCCCGCGATTTCGGAACAGGCCCTCGAGGCGGCCGGCATCCAGCCGTTGGTCAACAGCGCCGTGACCTTCGACAGAGCGGGGGGGGCCCTGGCGCTGGTCGGTGTCGAGGACCTGCAGGCTCGCGACGGTCGCGGTCCCGATTTTTCGGTGCTCGAAAAGTACCCGACGTGCTTCCGCATCTGCCTCTGCCACCAGCCGCAGGGATGGCACCGCGCGGCCGAAGCCGGAGCCCACCTCACGATCTCGGGCCACACGCACGGTGGTCAGATCGCCCTCACCGCCCGCAACCTCAGTGTGGCGCGTCTCAGTACTCGCTACATCGCAGGCCCGTACCGTCGCGAGGAGTCCTTCCTCTACGTCTCGCGCGGAGTCGGCGTAGGCGCGGTGCCGGTACGTGTCGGTGCCCCTCCCGAGATCGATCTGCTGACGCTGCGCACCGCTGCGGAGAGCTATCGGGTCGCAGCGTAGCCGACCCCCAAAGCGCCTACCACTTCGACGAGTCAGTTGCTATTCCTATGAGAACCGAGTCCTGCTTCGGCGAGTCAGGTGCCACCTGTCGCATTGTCATCGTCACTCGGCTGTCCCGAGCACGCTGGAGACAATGCGACAAGTGGCACCGGTATCGTCGACGCCTCTTGGCGCTTCTGATTGGAGGTAGCTACATCGGGTACAGGCCGCTGTCGCGGGTGGGCGGTGAGCCCGAAAAGCCACCACCGCCCTCGTCCCCCATCTCTTCCGCGAGTGCGTCTCCCAGCTCCTCCTCGACCTTCTCGGGGTCCTCTCCGGCCTCCAGCCGCCGTATCATCTCTTCCATCGCAGGAGTCACCGGCTCACCAGCAATCTCGGTCATCTTCCGGACCGCTGCCGCCATCGCCCGCGGGTCGTTCTCGTCCATGTGTTCCAGCTCGGAGGCGAATCGCATCATCTCGGCCTCGATTCGGGGATCCTCGAACCCAGCGCCGGCTGACCCCTCGTCCGTCATCGACGCTTTCGGCCGCTTCACACCGAAGCTCGAGGGCACCCGCCGCAGATCGGCGTCGCCACATTTCGGGCATTCCGGGATCTTGTCCGTCTGCGCTTTGAAGGAGTGAAAGCTGTAAATCCGGTTGCAGGTCGAACAGAGGAATTCGTAGATCGGCATCAACCACCTCCCTCACTTTCGCCGCCCTTCCACCCGTGGACCCGGTAGGCTTCGAGCCCCTGGTCTGCCAAAGAGCGGGCGTCGGCTCGTACGGCCAACTCGACCGTTCCGTCGTCGAACCGCCTCGCGAGCTGGTGCGGCATCGCCACCGCCCTTCGTACCATCTCCGCCTCTGCGAGCGGCACCCGCAGGATCGCAACATCCGGCGCCGAAAGCAAGCACCGGCGGATGGCGGTCCGGAGCTCGGCAACGCCGTCGCCTCTGAGCGCCGAGACTGCAACCGATGATCTGAAGAATCCCGGGGCCCTTTCCACAGATGAGCCGAGAAGGTCGCTCTTGTTGCGAACAACGAGCGTGCTTTCTCGCTCGACGCCGAGGCCTTCGAGCACCTCCTGTCCCACCCGGAGATGTTCCTCCCAGCCGGGATGGGAGGCGTCGACCACATGGAGCACGAGGTCGGCGCCGGTTGCCTCTTCGAGGGTCGACCGGAACGGTGCCACGAGATCGTGCGGGAGTTTGCGGATGAAGCCCACCGTGTCCGTGAGGACCGCCGTCACGTCCTCTCCGAGCGCCACCCGCCTGGCGCGAGGATCGAGGGTCGCGAAGAGGCGGTCCTCGACCAGCACCTCGGCCCTCGTCAGGCGACGGAACAGCGACGACTTGCCGGCGTTCGTGTAGCCGACTATAGCTACCGTCGGAATGTCGCTTCGCCGTTCCCTGCGCAGCCGGCGATCTCGTTCGATGACCGCGAGCTTGCCACGTAGCTGGGCCATGCGCCGGTTGATCAGGCGGCGATCGATTTCGAGCTGGGTTTCGCCGACACCTCGGGTACCGATGCCGCCGGCCTGCCGCGACAGGTGGCGCCAGCGCCGTGTGAGCCGTGGCAACAGATAGCTGAGCTGAGCAAGCTCGACCTGTGTCTGGGCCTCGCGGCTTCTGGCGCGCAGGGCGAAGATGTCGAGGATCACTGCCGCGCGGTCGAGCACCTTGACGTCGTCAGCCATTTCGCTCTCGATGTTACGGACCTGCGAGGCGGTCAGGTCCTCATCGAAGACGACCGACGCGATTTTTTCCTCCGAGCATCGATGGGCGATGCGCTGAAGGAAGCCCGTACCCACCAGAGTCGACGGCGCGATTTTCGGCCTTTCCTGCACCTCTCGACCGACGACCTCACCGCCTGCGGTAGCGACCAGCTGTTCCAGCTCGTCCAGATGTTCCTCTACAACCGGGCGCGGGACGCCTGGCACCGCGAGACCGACCAGCAGGGCCCGCTCACTACCAGTAATATCGGTTTCAGGGGCTCGGGTCGGGGTCATTGCCTACGCAGAATCCACCTGTTCGAGATTCTGCAGCGCCTTCTCGCATGCCGCCAGGGTTTCCTCGATGTCTTTGGCACCATGGGTGCTGGAAACGAAGGCCGCCCGTCCCGGCTCGCGAGGCACCAGGATACCTTCTGAACGCAACAGAGCGGCGAGCTTTCGGTATCCATCCTGATCGGACGCATCGAGCCCCGCCCGGTCTACCACCGGCTGGTCGGTGAGATAAACCGCGAAAACGGATCCGACCCGATTGATCGTCATGGCGCGCCCGAAGCGATCCGCCAGCTCGAGAAGACCTTCCACCAGTTGACCAGTGCGTTTCTCGAGCTGCTCGTAAACGGCGTCGTTTTTCAGGATCGAGAGAATTGCGTCCGCCGCACCGAGCGCCACCGGGTGAGGGGTCGGCAGACGGTCGAACCCATCCAGCGGCGGCTGTGCGTCGCGGAACGCGATGGCGCCAATCGGGAAGCCTCCACCCAGGGCTGCACCGTAAACTGCGGCGTCCGGAATAACGCCGGCTCGAGCCGAAGCCCCGCCTCGATGGACCCGGAAGCCCGCCACACGCTCGTCCATGATCAGCGGCACACCACTGTCATGGCACGCTTCGGCGATTTCCTCGAGTACGCCCTCGGGCGGCGGTACGACACCGAACCGACCCATCAAAGGGTCGAGAATCAATGCGGCCAGCTTCGAGCTTCCACTGGTGATCGCGGCAATAATCCTCGCCACGTCCCAGCCCCGGACTTCGCGAAACGGTCCGGCCTCATCGCCGGTAAGTCCCACCGACTCCCCGACCCTTAACGGCGCACCTCCGTCGAGCACCAGGAGTCGCTCCTTGCCCGTCGTCTGGCGCGCCCAGTGAAGGACATGCCGAAAGGCATCGTCTTGGCTGCGGCAGAACCACCAGTTGGTGACCCAGGGCAGAAAGCGGTTCAGGGTGTTGGCCAGTTCGACTTCCTGCGGCACGTGGAATCCCTCTGGCACGCCCCCGTTGAGGACCTTTCGTACCGCGTCGAGAACGAACTGGTTCGCAAACCCGACGATGGTGGCGCCGCCCGCCCCGATGTAATCGATATAACCCACGCTGTCGACGTCGAAAACTCGTGGTCCCTCGGCCTTGTGGGCGACCATGGTGCGATCGGTTCCACGACGAAGCGCTGGAACCGAGTCCGCTTTCTCAATCAGTTCGTCGTATCGTTGGCCCATCTGGATTAGCTGTCCTTCTCGTTTGGCTCGCCATCCGTCTCGCCGTCACCCCAGTAAAAGAACCCCCGGCAGCGGGTGCTACAGAAAGTCCGACCGAAGTCAAGTTTGGCGCAGAACTCGCAGCACTGCTCTTTACAAATGAAACAGACTTGTATCGCACCCTCCGGCACCTGGACGCCGCACTGTGGGCACTTCACCATTTTCTCTTCTTGGTTTCCGAACTCCATTGTTCGAGTATATAGCCGCCAACCAACCGTGGTGGACAATTTGCCGACAACCGGAGAGGTCTCAGGTAGCCCGCCTCCGCCCCTTGAGAAAGCCATCTCGGGCTGAACTGAGCCCCGGCCTAGCGAGAACCGTGGAAAGTAGGTGATAGGTGCACGCTAGACGCCGTAACCGACTGCCGCTATAGTACTCGGTCGGGCGGTGTAGCTCAGGGGTAGAGCAGGGGTCTCATAAGCCCTGTGTCGGTGGTTCAAGTCCACCCACCGCCACCAATTCAGGCCGGTTTTCTCGTCGAGCAAACCGGCCTGAATTGGTTAAGATAACGCATGCCCCTGGCTGATTTTGCCAAACACTTCCAGGCCACCTTTCCAGTAATGGTGGGCCAACGGATACTGGTGGCGCTGTCGGGCGGTGCCGACTCGACCGCTCTGCTCCACCTCTTGCGGGCAAGGGACCTCGCGCTCGACCTCGAAGCGGCCCATGTCCATCACGGGGTTCGCGGTGAAGAAGCGGACGATCATGCTTCTTTTTGTAAATCTCTTTGCGCAGAGCTTTCGATTCCATTTCATCTCCTCCGCATCGACCCTCGTCCACCCCTGAGTTCCGGGCGCGAAGGCACTTGGCGGCAACTTCGCTACCGGGTTCTGGAGCAGCTCAGAAAAGACAGCAATTTCAAAGCCATCGCCACCGGTCATCACCGGGACGACGTTGCCGAGGGCGTGCTCGTCCAACTTCTTCGCGGAGGAGGGCCGCGCGCTCTTTCCGGAATAGAGGCATCGTCCGCAAACCTCATCATCCGGCCCCTTTTGCCGTGGTCGCGCGAGGAGATCCGCACCTGGCTCGACGAGCGCGGCGCTGAGTGGAGAGAGGACAGCTCGAATCTCGACCTTGGTCACCTTCGGAACCGCGTCCGGCACGATCTGTTGCCCGGCTTCGAGTCGGTCAGCCCGGCGATCCGTGGTCACCTGCTTCACCTAGCCCAAGCGTTGGCGACGGACGAGGCCTATTTCGCGCGCGAGCTCGTCGCTCGCGCCCGATGGATCGATCCCTGGGACCCGGACGGTGGCGTGCCTGAGACCGTGATTTATGCACTGCCTCCGCCTCTCCGGGTTCGGTGGCTGCATGCCCAGGCCGCACGCATCGGATTGCACCGGGTCAGCCGCCGCCAGGTGGAGTTGTTCGGGCAGCTGATCGACAAGGGACATCCGAGAGCGATCACCCTTGGTGGCCGCTGGGCGCTCCGTATCGCTCGTGGGCACTTGTGGCTCGAACCGCCAACCCGCTTCGATGGCTTCGATTATCGTCTCGAGCCCGGCTCGACGGTAAGCCTCCCGATCCCCGGCTGGCAAGTCAGGGTCGGAAGCCCTGCTGGAGCCCAGACGGGGATCCGCTGGTCGAAACCGTCGCGCCCCGGTTCAGAGCTGCGAGTCCGGAACATCGATCCGAACGATCGAGTCGAGGTCGACGGTGAGTTGGTGCGAGCGACGAAAATCGTCGCTCGTCGGCTGCCTCGACACCTGCGAACAGTTTGGCCCGTATTCTGCGAAGATGATAGAATTTATTGGATTCCGGGTGCGTGGCAGGGCCCGATTTTCGAAGGCCGTGAAGGCCACGTAGTGGAGGTGGTGCGTCGTGAAAAACATGCGCGTTGTGTATAGCGCCGAGCGCATCAACGAGCGTCTCAAAGAGGTCGCCAACCAGATCGCGGAAGACTATAGCGACCGTGAACTCATTTTGGTCGGCATGCTCAAGGGAGCCGCGTTTTTTCTTGCCGATCTCGCACGGATGATTCCGCGCCCGGTGGATTACGAGTTTGTTGCTGTCACCTCGTCGATCGGTGCACACGGGGAAGTCGTGAGCCTCACCTTTGCGACCCAGGTGGACGTCTCGGATCGTCACGTTCTCGTGTTGAAGGACGTGTTTCACTCCGGCGTGACCGAGAACTACCTCATCACCCACCTCAGCCAGCAGAATCCGGCCTCGATGGAGGTCGCGGCGCTGGTGGACAAGCCGCAACTGAGAAGTGTCAATCTGAACGCAAAATACGCGGTGTTCGACGATGCGCCAGATGGTTTCCTCGTCGGCTATGGTCTCGGACCGGGCCACGGAGAGCACACCAATCAACCGGATCTTTGTGTCAGCGACGAAGAAGGCTGAGGGTCGTCACTGGGAACAATACCGGAGGGGGAGAGCGTTCTCCCATAAGCCCCGTCTCAAGAGGCGGGCGCTGGAGGACAATTTAGAGTGAATCAGACTGTACGAACCGTACTGATGTGGGTCGTCATCCTGGTCGGTGTCCTGCTGATCCTGCAGGTCCTCCGGGGATACGAAACCCCGAGCCGCGAAATACCGTTTTCCGAGTTCCTCGATAGAGTCAACGACGGACAGATCGAGAGGGTCTTGATCAAGGGGAGCGAGATCTTCATTCGCACGAGCGATGCGGCAGATGACACGGGTACCAGCCCCCGATACGATCTCTACACCTACAACCCGGGCTATGACGATCTGATCAACGATCTGCGGGCGCAAAACATCGAGATCAAGGTCGAAAAGCCGTCCGACGGTCGAATGCTCACGGCGCTTCTTTCGTGGGCTCCCCTGCTCATCCTGGTGGCCCTGTGGTTCGTCTTCTTCAGACAGATGCAGGCGGGTGGCACCAAGGCGATGTCCTTTGGCAAGTCCAAGGCTCGTCTCCTGAATCCCGACCAGAAGAAGGTGACATTCGCGGACGTTGCCGGAGTCAACGAGGCGAAGGAGGAGCTCGAAGAAATCATCGAGTTCCTCAAGGACCCGAAGAAATTCCAGCGCCTCGGCGGGAAGATTCCCAAGGGCGTGCTGCTCATGGGCTCGCCCGGAACCGGCAAAACCCTGCTCGCAAAGGCCGTAGCTGGCGAGGCCGGGGTGCCCTTCTTCTCGATATCCGGATCGGATTTCGTCGAAATGTTCGTCGGGGTAGGCGCTTCCCGCGTTCGCGACCTCTTCGAGCAGGGCAAGAAAAATGCCCCCTGCATCATATTCATCGACGAGATCGATGCGGTCGGACGGCATCGCGGCGCAGGTCTCGGGGGCGGTCACGACGAACGCGAGCAGACGCTCAATCAGCTGCTGGTGGAAATGGACGGATTCGAGTCCAACGAAGGGGTGATTCTGATCTCTGCGACCAACCGGCCGGACGTGCTCGATCCCGCGTTGCTTCGACCGGGCAGATTCGACCGGCGAATTGTCGTCAATCCGCCGGATGTCAAAGGCCGCGAGGGGATCCTCAAGGTCCACACGACGGAGATTCCGCTCGCGTCGGACGTCGACATGGCCGTCATTGCCCGCTCCACTCCAGGCTTTTCGGGCGCCGATATCGCAAATCTCGTCAACGAGGCCGCCCTGCGTGCCGCGCGCGTCAACAAGATGAAGGTCGATATGGCGGATTTCGAGTTCGCCAAGGACAAGGTCATGATGGGAACGGAACGCCGTTCACTCGTAATGTCGGAGGAGGAGAAGCGTCTCACCGCCTACCACGAAGCGGGCCACGCACTGGCGGCCGTGCTGGTGCCGGAAGCCGATCCACTGCACAAGGTAACCATCATCCCCCGCGGCATGGCTCTCGGCCTCACTCAGCAGCTACCGCTCGAGGACCGCTACACCTATCCGCGCACCTACCTGGAGGCCAATCTGAAGGTCTTGATGGGCGGCCGGGTTGCAGAAGAAATCGCCTTCGGGCCGGAGCGCATGACGACCGGCGCCGGGAACGACCTCGAGCGTGCCACCGAGCTCGCGCGCAAGATGGTCTGTGAGTGGGGCATGAGCGAAAACATGGGTCCGCTGACCTTCGGTAAGCGCGAGGAGTCGATCTTCCTCGGCAAGGAATTCGCGCGCCACCAGGATTACTCAGAGGCGACGGCCGTACAGATCGACGAGGAGATCAAACGGTTCATCGACACCGCCTACGACGGTGCAAGGGATCTCATCGAAGGCAACGGGGAAGCCCTGAAGGCAATCGCCGCAGCTCTTCTCGAACACGAGGTCCTCGATGGCGAGAAGATCTACGAAATACTCGGAGAACACTCCGACGTCGACATCGAAGAGATCAAGAGACAGAAACGCCGAGCCGAGAAGGAGGTTTCGGAATCAGTGTGATGGAGAAGCCCGAGCGGCAGCCGAGCCGCCTCGATCGGTTGTGGCATCGACCACAACCGCTTGTCATGGGCATTCTCAATCGAACTCCCGATTCATTTTTCGACGGCGGCCATCATCTCGATCTTGAAGATGCCGTTCTCCATGCCGAGGCTCTGATCGGAGACGGCGCCGACATCATCGACGTCGGCGGCGAATCAACGCGCCCCGGGGCGACCACGATCGATGCCTCCGAGGAGCTGAGCCGCGTGCTGCCGGCGATCAGCGAAATTCGCAGACGTTGGCCGGAGTGCCTGGTGTCGGTCGACACCTCGAAGGTGGAGGTCGCCGAGGCCTCGCTCGCAGCCGGGGCGGATCTGGTCAACGACGTCACCGCGGCATCCTCGCCGGGCATGCTCGAGCTGGTTGCACGATCCAGAGCTGGCATCGTATTGATGCATATGCGCGGTCAACCGAGAATCATGCAGTCCGACACGACCTATGTCGACGTGGTCGGCGAGGTGCACGAATACCTTCGGAACAGGGCCGCCGCTGCGGTCGCCGCCGGCATCCCCGAGGACCGCATATGGCTCGATCCCGGGATCGGATTCGGCAAGGACAATGCGGGGAATCTCGCGCTTTTGGCGGCACTTCCCGATCTCGCCACCCTCGGCCACCCGGTGCTGATCGGTCCTTCGAACAAGAGCTTTATCGGACGCCTGTCGGGCGCCGAGATTGGCGAGCGTCTCCCCGGAACGTTGGCCGCGCTCATCCCCGCGATCCACCTCGACCGTGTAGTGATTCGAGTGCATGATGTGGCAGCCGCAGTTCAATTTCTCCGAATTGCTTCGCTCATTGAAGAGGCTTCGGCATGAACTGGCTGCTCGGCATCCTCCGCGAGATCACCGACCTTCAGGTCTCGATCGCGGACGTCGCCGACATCCTCGTCGTGGCCATTCTGATCTATGCTCTGCTGGTCCTTCTTCGCGGATCGCGGGCGATGCAAATGCTATGGGGCATCGTCATCATACTCGGGCTCTACATCGTAGCCCTGTCGTTCAATCTGATCACCCTTTCCACCATTCTCTCGAGTCTTCTCGGGTTCCTGCCGATCGCCATCATCGTTCTGTTCCAGCAGGAGATACGTCGCATGCTGACCGCGTTCGGCTCGACAGCCGCCTTCCGATGGGGCCGCAAGCCGGGAGAAGGGCCAGTTGTCCTCAACGAGCTCGCCCTGGCGGTGCAGGCCCTTGCGTCACGTCGTATCGGAGCGTTGATCGCGATTGAGAGGCGTGACTCGCTCGCCACCTGGATCGACACCGGCATCCCGCTCGAGGCCCGGTTTTCATACGACCTGATGCTGAATATCTTCATTCCCGGGACGCCCCTCCACGACGGTGCAGTCATCATTCGTGGTGAGCAGATCCTCGCGGCATCGTGCTTCCTGCCGCTGACGACGCGGCACGAGCTCTCGACCGAACTCGGCACCAGGCACCGCGCGGCCATCGGTTTGACCGAGGAGTCGGACGCGCTGGTGATCGTCGTGTCCGAAGAGACCGGCACGATTTCGCTCGCGGTAGAGGAACAGCTCCTGCGTCCGCTCGATGAGACCACCCTGAGAAATGCTCTCGCCGAACACCTCTTCCAGACCCGCGTTCGCCAAGAGGAGGGCAAGGCGTGACCCTGAGGCCCAGGTATCCGTTGCAGTTCCTCGTCGCACTGATTGCCGCGTTTCTACTGTGGTACGCGTTGGCCGCCCAACGAAGCGAAAACATTTCAGTTCGCGGCGTCAAGGCGCACCTCACCCTGGTCAACATTCCGAGGGATCTGGTTTTGACATCGAGCGTTCCCGATACAGTTTCACTTCAGCTCCGCGGCGCCTTGACTCGTGCTCTCGGCACCTCGAATCTTCCAGAGGTCCTGCTAGATTTGTCCGACGCGCGACCCGGCATCAACTCGTATCCGATCAACGCGAGCGATATTCCGTTGCCAGCCGAGGTCGAAGTCGTCAGCATCGACCCCCCGGCCATCACGCTCGAGTTGGAGCGCCAGGAAACTCGCCAGGTGCCAGTGGATCCGTCAGTTACCGGGGTACCGGCACCAGGTTTCGTGGTCGGCGAGGTCCGCGTGACGCCGACTCAGATCACCGTCCAGGGGCCCGAAAGCCTGTTGATGGCACTGACACACGTGGATACGAGTCCGATCTCGATCGAGGACGCGGCTGGACCGGTCGAGGCCCTGGTCGAACCCCTGCTGCCGGACGCCCTTCTGCGCGCTATTGGCCTGGGCCCGATCGAGGTCGTCGTCGAAATCGTGCCCGAGAATCCTCCGGAAGAGGAGGAGATCACCGACGAGTAGCTCTCGGCAATCAGCTGACAACTGATAAAATTGGATGTTGACGTCGAAGGAGCATCTCTCCTGTTGTGAAAGCACAGGGTTCGTGATCAAGGAACCGTCATCAGGGCAGGGGAACGGCAAATGCCAGGAGCTGACGACTGATTGGCGAAAGATCCGACAACATTACATTGGAGCAAAGGAAGAACATGGACGGACTGTTCGGAACCGACGGAATTCGCGGGCGAGCGTACGAACCGCCGCTCGACGAAAACACCGTACGCCGACTCGGTGTCGCCCTGGCTGAGGATCTTGCCCTCCTGCATTCGACGCCGAGAATCCTCCTCGCTGGTGACACGCGGGCCTCGACCACCGATCTCGCGAGCTGGCTCGGATCGAGTTTCCGGGCGGCCGGTGGGGAGGTCACCTGGGCCGGAGTGCTGCCGACCCCGGCCGTCTCCCATTTGCTCGCGCAGGACGATTACTCGGCCGGAGTCGTCATTTCGGCCTCTCACAACCCCGCCGACGACAACGGAATCAAAATCCTCGGTCCCGAAGGCGAGAAACTGGCCGACGAAATCGAACGGCACATCGAGAGCCGGATCGAAGAGGTGGAGGCAACACCTGGTCCGCCTCTCCCCGCCGTAGACCGGTCTCTCAGCGACCGCTACCTCGATCTCCTGGCGGCCAGCCATGCGACGGTTCATCCGCTCGCGGACCTCCATATCGTGGTTGACGCGGCGAATGGTGCGGCCTCCGGCTTCGCCGGACCCCTGCTCGAGAGCCTCGGAGCCCGAGTGAGGATGATCGCATCCGAACCCGATGGACATAACATCAACGCCGGCTGTGGTGCGACAGCTCCTCAGATGCTCGCGGAGACCGTTGTCGAGTGTGGTGCGGACGGAGGGCTTGCTCTCGACGGCGATGCGGACCGTGCTCTTTTGGTTGACGAAAGCGGTTCGATTCTCGACGGCGACGACATTCTCTTTGCGTGGTCCCGAAAGCTCCAGTCCGACAACAAGCTGCCAGGAGGCCGGGTTGTAGCAACCGTGATGAGCAACTTCGGCCTCGAGCGAGCCCTCGACGACGCCGGGATGCAAATGATCCGCTGCGCGGTCGGTGACCGAGAGGTCCGGATCACGATGAAGGAACGGGAAGCATTGCTCGGCGGTGAGCAGTCGGGGCATGTCATCTGCTCGCATTTCAGCGTGTCGGGCGACGGCCTCCTCACTGGCACGCATGTCCTCGCCATCGCTGCGGAACGGGGGATTCCCGTTTCCGGCCTATCCGACCTCGTTCGGATGCCGCAGGTTCTGATCAATGTTCCAGTGTCCCGCAAACCGCCATTTTCGGAGCTCGCGTCCGTATCGCGCGTGCTCGACGAAAGCGAGCGTATCCTCGACCATCGGGGGCGCATCCTGCTTCGTTACTCGGGTACCGAGCAGCTGGCGCGGGTGATGATCGAGGGTGAGAACGACGACGAGATTCAGACCCTTGCCAACCGAATTGCCGAGGCCATCAGGTCGGAACTTTCGTAGCGTTCAACGTTTGAACGTTCCGACCCGACCTCCCCCGTACCATATTCACAACGTTGAACGGTTCAATGTTTAAACGTTTTAACGTTCTCACGTCTCCTTCGCCATCTCGATGATGGTCTGGGCGACACGATCAGGTTCCTCGAGAGGGAGCAGGTGGCCACAGTCTTGGAAGAACTCGAGGCGGGCATTCGGAATGTTCCTTCCAGCCTCCTCGGCATAGGCGCGAAACCCCGGAGTCTCATGATCGCCAGCGACCACGGCGGTCGGTACGCCAATTTCGGCCAGTCTCTCGGGGACCGTCCAGGAGCGTTCGACCCGATCCCTTTCGGTTGCCAGGTACTCTGCACCAGGGAAGTCGCGGTTGATCACTATCGCCGCCTCTCGCACGCCCGGCTTCGAGAATGAGAACTCGAACAGAGGACTGGACATCCACGGCCCGAGCATCGCCGCCTCGATGCCTTCGCTCCTGGCCACCCGGGCAACCTCTCGCAAATTTTCCATGAACGCGTCTTCGAACGGCCGGTCCGGCATCACTGGCGAAATCAGTATCAGGCTGTCGATTCGATCCGGCATCGTCAGCACCATCTCCAGGGCCACCGCCCCTCCAATCGAATGCCCCACCACAGCGGCGGATTCGACACCAGCGGCATCGAGCACTGCCGCCATGTCCGCCGCGTGATGGCTGGTGTGGTAACCGGAGTCGGAGCGGGTGCTGAGGCCGTGGCCCCGCAGGTCGGGCCTCAGGATTCTGAAACCGGCGTCGAGCAGCGTCGGAACCACGGAATCCCACGTGCGACGGTCAGACGTGTGACCGTGAATCAACAGCACCGGCAGACCGGATCCCTCATCTTCGTAATGGATCGTGACATTACCGTTCTTGGCTCGGGGCATGTGGCCTCCCTTAAACGACATGATTGTAGTCCCCCTTCGGGATCGGGATCGGGAACGGGATCGGACACCGGATGGGTTACACTCTCTGACCGGTGCCAGTCGGCATCGAGGAGGATTCATGGCCCTGACCCAACAGACAATTCTCGAAAAACTGCACGAGATCGCAGCCCCCGGGGGACGGATGAGCCTGGTCGAAGCTGGCGCCGTGCGGGGCATCGAAGTGGACGGGTCATCCGTCAAGGTCGTCCTGGCGGTGGAGGCACCGGATCCGTCCGTCGCCGGAGAAGTCCGATCCGCGGTGGAAGGGGAGCTCGCCCAGATCGAGGGTGTCGAGAACCTGGAGGTCACCGTTCACCCCCTGCTGGCAACGGTCCAGCGCGGGCCCGGAGCGAACCCCGAGCCGCCTCCAGACTGGTCCGACAAAATTCCCGGCGTGAAGCGCGTGATTGCCGTCGCCTCCGGCAAGGGAGGCGTGGGAAAGTCGACGGTTGCAGCAAATCTCAGCCTCGCCCTCGCCAAATTGGGCCACGCGGTCGGCCTGCTCGACGGAGACATCTATGGCCCGTCCCAGCAAATGATGATGGGGGCAACGGACGATCCGATCGGCGATGCCGAGGGCAAAATCCGGCCGGTGACCTCTCCCGGTGGCGTCGACGTCATGTCATTCGGATTCCTGGTTGATCCCGATCAGCCCGTTATCTGGCGGGGGCCAATGCTGCAGAAGGCCCTCGAACAGTTCATCGGCGATGTCGAGTGGGGCGACCTCGATTACCTCATCATAGACCTGCCGCCCGGCACCGGCGATGTGGCGTTGACGCTGTGCCAGAACGTCCCAATGGCCGGTGTGGTGATCGTCACGACTCCGCAGGATGTCGCTCTCGTCGATGCCCGCAAGAGCCTCCACATGTTCAAAAAGCTCGAGGTGCCGGTTCTCGGGATCGTCGAGAACATGAGCGCCTACACCTGTCCCGAATGTGGGCATGTCGAGTCGATCTTCGGGTCCGGAGGGGGCGAGCGCACCGCAAAGGAGCTTGGAATCCCGCTCCTCGGGTCCGTACCGCTGGACCCGGCGGTGGTTGTCGGCGGAGACGGCGGCAAACCGGTCGTTGTCGACCGCCCGGATTCTCCTACTGGAAAAGCGTTTTCCGAGCTGGCGCAGGCCGTTTCCGAATTGACGAGTTAGGATGCAGGCTAGCCCCCGGTGTAGGTCATGACGATCGAGGTCATCCCGTCTCCCTCGGAGTGGATGATCGCGACGACGTTTCGGTCCTCGTCGTCGTTGTCACCGTTGACCATTCCACCCTTATTCTCTGCCTGGGTGTAAGCGTTGGTTTTGACCTCGAAGCCCGCGCTCTCGAGTGCCTCCTGGTAGAACCGGATCACTTCCTCGACCGAGGCCGAGGTCTCGATTTCGAATCCACCGGTGATCCGCTCTCCCGTGCGCATGCCGTGCCGGTTTTTCGGTTCTCCGCCCGGGAAGATCGGCACCCATTCCGGCACTTCATCCGACACCGCCTCTCCGGTCGCGAAGACCACCCCACCTTGCTCGTCAGTCACCTTGATCGTGCCGGACTCTTTCGCCTCGCTGGCATCGAAGGTGATCTCACCCTCGTCGGTTGTGAAGCTGAGCTTCCCCTCGGTGATCTCGTCGTAGTTCACCGTGATCACTTCCCCGGTCTTGGTGTTGCGGACCGTGATCGTCCCCGCCTCGTCATCCGACGAAACCTCTTCAAGGTCCGGGCTCGCCTTGATGATGCCGCGCGCAATGGTTCCTGCCGGGTTCTCCTCGAACTCGGCAATCGTGTGCTTGGCCTTGTTGGCAACGATGTATCCACCGATCATGGTCGCGACCGCTACCAGGATCATCAGAGCCCCGCATCCAATTCCAATCCACGCCCAGGCCGGAAGGCCCTGTTTCGCATGTGCCTGCTGACCGTTGCTCATACCGACCTCCCCCGGCGTTCCGCACCGCTTCCTTTTCGTCAGTAGGGGGAAGGATATCACCGCTCGCTCGTCGCATGCCGGCTCGACGGGTTCCCCCACCCACCCGCCCACGGCGACGCGGCAGAGGGAGGCGTCCCGGGAACCTTTATGTCATCGGATCATGCCGTATGGCCGATCGGCCGTACAGCCGTCGAGCCGGGGCGTCGGTGGAACTCCGGGATTTTTCAGGCTACGATTGTTGGTAGTGGAACCCATCTGGAGAGTCGAGCCAGCCCGTATTGTCCATGATGATTCGTGGCGAAAGGCGGGAGGCGCAAGCGTGGCGGTGTTCTCGAAAGACGAGCGAGCGGAGGCGTACTCGTGGTACGTTACGGCGCGCCTTCAGCGCTTGTGTCTCACCGCCACCAGCGCGTGTGCGATAGGCTCGCCTGGTGACGAGCCTTCGGCCACATCGCGCTGTTGTCGGCGGGGAGAGCGAGCGAATCGAGAAAGCGCCGCCGCGCGCAGCGCATCGCGTCTTGCAGTAGAAGAATCATGAATAATGCGGGCGTAGATACTGACATCATCGCAGTCATTCTCTGCCTGCTGGGTTCCGGGTTTTTCTCCGCCTCCGAAACCGCACTCACATCCCTCCCCGTGACCCGGCTCGAGGCCCTACGTACGCGCTCCGGGAAGCTCACCCGCGCAGGACTCGATCGCTGGGCGTCGGCTCCGCAGGACCTCCTGATCACGATCCTGGTCGGCAACAACCTGGTCAACGTGCTCGCTTCGGCCCTGGCAACCAAAATCGCCTACCGCTACTCGGAAGACAGCGGTTTGGCGATCGTCGTCGGTCTCATGACCCTCGGCATCCTGATCTTCGGAGAGATCACCCCGAAAACTCTCGCCCAGCGCCACGCTGAGGCCATCTCGCGCAGGGTCGTGCCCATTCTCTACGTCCTCGACCTCTTGCTGACTCCGGTCAACAAGGTCCTCGGTCTCCTCGCGCGCCTCCTTTCCAGAGGCGAGGGCCCAGAACTTCCGGTGACCGAGGACGATCTCCTGTTCATGTTGCGCCTCGCCCACCGCCATGCTCATCTGCCGAGAGACAGCCGACGGATGATCGAGTCGGTGCTCCGCTTCCAGCATGCAATGGCGCGTGAGGTCATGGTGCCGAGGCCGCTCGTGTCGACCGTCGACCACTCGTGGGATCTGCAAACCCTGGAGGAAGCAATCGTCGAGACACCGCACAGCAGGTTTCCGGTGGTTTCCGGATCGCCTGACCAGATCGAAGGCGTGCTCCACGCCAAGCACCTCCTGAGATTGGAAGGTGGGAGACCCTGGACGGACCTCGTGGTGCCAGCGGTCTTCATTCCGGAGACCCGTTCGCTTCCCGATCTGCTCCAGGATTTCCGCCGGTCCGGACAACACGTCGCACTGGTCCTCGACGAATTCGGCGGTTTCTCCGGACTGGTTACCCTCGAAGACATTCTCGAGCTCGTGGTCGGTGAGATCGAAGACGAGTTCGATCTCGGCCACGAGATCGCTGTCGAGGCGGATGGTGGCGGCTGGCGAGTCGCGGGCCACCTGTCGATGAGGCGGCTCGAATCGATTCTCCACCGCAACATCTCACAGCCCGAGGACGTCGATTCGGTCGGCGGGCTGATCGCTCACCTGGTCAATGGTGACGCCGTCGAAGGCACCGTGACCAAGTGGGATGGGCTGCGCCTCGAGGTCGAAGAGGTCGAGAACGGGCGTGCAAAGCGCGTGCTGGTGACGAAGGCTGAGCCGTGATCCGTTCCGGATTTCGTATTTCGCCCGGCCGCACAGATCCTTCGACTCCGCACCCCTTCGGGGTGCTTCGCTCAGGATGACATTCTGACGGGGCTCGTCGGACGGGCCCGTCATCATGTCATTTCGGATTTCCCAACCACACCCCCGGAGAACCGGGAGGTCGGGTGGCATTCCTAATTTCTCATTCCTAGCCCAGACTATTCATGAGGGTTCGTCGCGAGGGCGGCGAGGTGCTGTGGCCAGTGGGGTTTGCGACCCGAGGGGCGCGCAGGCGTACTTGACGGTACGTCGAGCACCCCGAGGCGAGAAAACACCTTTGGGTGCGGCACATCGCCGGTCGCAGCAGAAGCTTTATGAATAGTCCGGGCTGGTTCGAGAGGCGGCGGCTTCGAACCACTCAGAACCGTCATGCCGAGGATCTTGTCGCCCACTCTGAGCGCTGTCAGCACGTCGCGTCCGGCCACGACTTCGCCGATGTTCGTGTAGTGACCTGTCAGGTGATCGGCCGGGAGGAGGGTGAAAAAGAG
>JAJDNM010000008.1 GCA_022340665.1 Acidobacteriota bacterium
TCCATGGTCGGGTTGACCTCGTCCATCTCCTTGAGCTTGTCATAGGGGACATCCGCCTCGGCGAGCAGGACATTCATGTGGCCGGGCATGCGGCCGGCCACCGGATGGATCGCGTACTCCACCTCGATGCCCTTCTCCTCGAGGAAATTGGCGACGTCTCGTACGGCGTGCTGCGCCTGCGAAACCGCCATGCCGTAACCAGGAACAATCGACACCCTCTGTGCCACTTCGAGAGTCATCGCAATCTCGTCGGCCGAGGCCGACTTGACGGTCTTGTAAACCTCGTCGGCGTCAGGTGTGTCGGCGGTCGGTCCCATGGTTCCGAAGAGCACGTTGGTAAGCGACCGGTTCATCGCCTTGCACATGATATTGGTCAGGATCAAGCCCGATGCGCCGACCAGCGATCCGGCGATGATCAGCACAGTGTTGTTGATTACGAAACCGGTGGCGGCAGCGGCGAGTCCGGAGTAGGAATTCAGGAGCGCGATAACAACCGGCATGTCGGCGCCGCCGATAGAAAGGGTCAGGACGACACCGAGCACACCGGAGACTCCAACCAACACCCAGAACAGAACCGTGTTCGACGGGTCGATCACCAGTGCGGCGCCGAGGCCGACAGCGGCGATCGCAGACAGCCCCTTCAGGAGATTCATGCCCGGGAAGCGGTCCTTCTTCATCAGGAGCATGCCGGCGATGACGACCATGGAGACCACGAAGACTACCGAGAGAGGGCTGAAGCCCTGGGTGAAGCCGTACCAGATGCCGCCAACCGCAACCACGAGGGAGAAACCGTACTTGATGATCTTCTGCCACGGGTAGAGCTTCCACTTGACGCACAGGAACTCTGCCAGCTTGCCGAAGGCCACGTACGATCCGAAGAACGTGACCGAACCGATAATTCCCGAGAGGACGGTGGCGACCTTCATTTGCATGTCGCCTGCGGACGCATCGGCCCCGATGGCGTTGAAGGTCGCGATCAGAGCGGAACCGGCAACCAGCACCGATGCGCCGCCGCCGAAGCCGTTGAACAGCCCGACCATCTCGGGCATTGAGGTCATTTTGACTCTGAGCGCGGCAATTGCGCCGATCAGCGATCCGATGCCGATGCCGAGAATGATGTAGGTCCAGTCCCACTTGCCGCTGACGAGGGTGGCGACGATCGCCAGCACCATGCCGAGAGCGCCGAGTTGGTTTCCGCGAACGGCCGTCCGCGGGTGGGCCAGCATTTTCAGGTCGAGGATGAAGAGAACAGCCGCAACAAGGTAGACGAGGTTGGTGATGTTTTGCATATCCATTGCGATACTCCGTCTACTTCCGCTGGAACATCTTCAACATGCGGCCCGTCACGAGGAATCCGCCGACCACGTTGATGGTGGCGAAGATCACGGCGACGAAGGCCATGATCTTCGCGAGCTGGTTGAATGTGGGATCACTCTCCAGAACACCGGCGAGGATCAGCGCACCGATGATCGTGATCCCCGAAATGGCGTTCGAACCCGACATGAGCGGGGTGTGCAATGTCGGCGGCACCTTCGTGATGATCTCGAAACCAACGAAGATGGCCAGAACGAAAACCGTGATGAGCATGACCAGGCTACTCATGTCACTCGCTCCCTTCACTTGAGGCACCCATCGCCTCGAGGATCCTCGGATTCACCACCTTTCCACCCTGGGTAATGAGCGTGCCCGCGGTGATCTCGTCCTCGGTGTCAATCTTCAAATCGCCTTCCTCCACCAGGTGCTGGATGAATGTGGCGACGTTCTTCGCGTACATCTGGCTGGCGTGGTATGGAACGGTGGTCGGGATATTCATCGGTCCGATGATCTTGACCCCATCCACGATTACGGTTTCGCCGGGCTCGGTCAGCTCACAATTGCCGCCGCGCTCCGCCGCGAGGTCGACAATGACGGATCCTGGATGCATGCCCTTGACCATTTCCGTTGTGACCAGGATCGGCGCCTTCTTGCCGGGGATCGCGGCGGTCGTGATGACGACATCCGAATCGGCGATTACCGTGGTCATCATCTCCCTCTGCTTGCGGTAGAAGTCCTCGCCGAGTTCCTTGGCGTATCCGCCGGCGTCCTCCGCCGTATCGGTCTCGAGCTCCAACTCGACGAACTTTCCGCCGAGGCTCTCGACCTGCTCCTTGACCGCCGGCCGCACGTCGTAGGCCCGCACGATGGCGCCGTTCTTCTTGGCCGATGCGATTGCCTGAAGGCCTGCAACGCCGGCACCTACCACGAAGACCCTGGCTGGCGCGATGGTCCCTGCCGCGGTCATCATCATCGGGAACATCTTGGGCAGGTCGTTTGCCGCCAGCAGCACCGCCTTGTATCCGGCAATCGTGGCCATTGACGACAGAACGTCCATGCTCTGCGCGCGGGTGATACGGGGCATCATTTCCATCGAGAAGAGGGTCGCGCCCGTCTTGGCAATGGCATTTGTGGAGTCGTGCTCGGTAAGAGCCTCGCACATTCCGACGATCGACTGCCCGTCTCGCATGAGGTCGAGGTCCGCTTTGCCCTCCTCGGGGTTGGCTCCGAGTGCCCGCACCTGGGCGATCAGATCGGCGTTTTGGAAGACCTCGTTGCGCCCGGAAACCACCTTTGCCCCCTTGGCGCTGTACTCTTCATCGAGAAAACCTGCCGCGTCTCCGGCACCGCTTTCGATGATGACCTCTATGCCATCCTTGGCCAACTGAGGTACGAGAGCGGGAACCATCGCGACTCTGGCTTCGCCCGGGAAGCTCTCTTTGACGATTCCAACGATCATTGGCGTCCGTCCCTTCTTCCGCATCCTGGGCATTGTGGCCCAGGACCGTGGTCATGTAATGAAGGAGGCGGGGAGGTGGAGGAGCCCTCCCTGAAGCCACCGTCGCAAGATCCTACCACCTTCTTTTACCGAGTAAAAGACTTCAAGCAAAACAATTCACAAGCCAAGCAGGTGGCTGGCTTTCGCCCGTTTTATCGGGTTCGCGAAGTGCGTGAGTACATGGTCTCCGGTGATTTCCGGCTACAATGAGTCGGCAATTGAAAATGAAGAGCCCGGTTCCCAGACGCACCTGGCGAGGTCACAAATCCCGTCAGTATCAACGGGGAGGTCGGAGATTGAGACTGAAGACCGTTCTGTGCGGCATCATGTTTCTCGGTGCGCACATATGTGTCGCCCAGGGAGTGTCGGCGGCCGATTCGGCCGCGAGACGGGGCGAATTGGGCGTCCAAATCGGGGTGCGTTGGCTCGACCGGGATATCGTTCCCGACGGGGACACAGGGCTGGATAGCTCCTGGGGAGTTCAAGGTGCCTGGAAGCTCAACGCCAGATGGTCGTTGTTCGCTGACGTCAACACCTCGACTCATGCCAGCAAGGAGCTGTGTGTTGGAGCGGAGTTCTGCAGCGCTCTGACGCCGGACGTGACCCTCAAAGTCGTGACGATAGGGTTCGAACGGAGATTGAAACCTGGTCCAAAGGGTGGATCGTGGCTGGTGGGCGTCGGAAGCGGCATGATGGACCTCGAGTGGAACGGCATACAGGTGCACCACGGCATTTTCTCGTTGAATTTCGGCCGCAGAATGCCTCTGGGCCCTGGTGCGTTGAGAATGGTCGTCCGTACCGAGAGTGGCTTCAGCGGCCATACCGACAATCAACTGGAAGGAACGTTTGACCATGCTCGGATCACGAATCTGCTCCTGGTTGTCGGCTGGGGTTTCGGTTTTGGTGGGACCCTCTGAGATGCCATGAGGACAGGCGAAATTTTGCGGTCGCGCCACGTCATCGTTACCCGGTTCTCTGTTCCACGACAGCACGACCCGGAAACCGCAGATCGCCACAGTGACCCCGCATGGATTGAACGACGGCTCGAGCTCTTCCGCCGCTTCTTCGCGCCGAGCGTAAGTCGACTCGAGGTGCCGACCGTGCTGCTGTGCTCGACGACGAGCTCACCAGCCGTGGCGGCGGCGGTCGCGGATCTCGATTGGATCTCGGTCGTCGATCAGGATGATTGGTACGGCGGATGGACCGGCGAGCCCGATCAGATTGTCACCAGGATGGACTCGGATGACGCCATCCACGAGAGGTGGCTCGAAGCGGTCGACGCGGCGCCGACTGTGGCGGATGTCTGCTGCACGCGGGAGTTTCTGCGGCTCGATCCATCGACTGGGAGGCTCTGCGCCTACAAACGCCGCGTTCCGTCGCCGTTGGCGGCCTTTCGCAACGGCCGCAACCCGTTCGCGCACGATCACGCCGCACTCGACAGCAACTACCGGGTGCACGATATCGAAGGGCCATATCTGTTGCAGGTCTTTCACGGCGGCAACGTCAGCAGCCGTAGGCCTTCCTGGTATCGGCGCCGGCTGCCCCTGAGTCGTATCGAGGCGTTCGGTCTCGAAGCGCCGGGGCGGGTTGACTGACCCGAATCGAGGGGCCAGCAACCAGTATCGAGTAACCAGTCATGACTGATACTGGCTACTGGTTACTGGTCACTGTCCACTGAGTAAGCGGTCGAACGCTGGTTTCAGCGCTTCCCAAGGGGTAGAACAACCACCATCATCGTGCCACCACCGCTGCGACCCTCGGCACGAATAGTGCCACCGTGGGATTCAACGATCGCGCGGACCAAGGCAAGCCCAAGGCCGGTGTGACCAGATCCCGCTTCGTCATCAGGACGGTAGGAGAAGAACCGTTTGAAGATTCGATCACGGTGTTCGTCCGGGATGCCCGGTCCCTCGTCACTCACCGTGACCTCGACATTTGGCCCGTCCCTGCGCACGGTGACGGTGACCTTGCCATCGGGCGGCGAGAAGCTGACTGCGTTGTCGATCAGATTCTCGAACACTTGGGTGAGCCGATCGGCTGATGCCTCGACAGTGACTCCGGCATCCGATTTCGCGAGGTCAAACGCGATTCCGGAATCTCCATTCCTCAGCCTGAAGCTTTCGACAAGCGCCGGCAACAGCTCGTCGAGGGCAACTTCAGTGCGTTCTTCTTCATCGAGATTGGCATCGATTCGGGAGATCTCCCGGGCTTCGGAAAGGAGACGCTCCATTCGCGCGATGTCCTTCTGGATCATTCCCAGAAAACGTCGTCGCTGACCAGGCTCGACGTCTTCCAGCGCCATGTCGGTCGCGGTGCGAATCGAGGCGAGAGGGTTCTTGAACTCGTGGGAAACATCTGCGGCGAAGGCCTCGGTCGATCTGAGATGCTGCTCGAGTTGGCGGGTGAGCTCGGCCAGCGCTCGCTCGAGATCGCCGATCTCGTCCCGCCGGTTGCTCGTCTTGAATCCGCCGCGGAGTCGCCCGCGTCGATCGAGGATATCGCCAGCACGCTCGCGTAGCCGTGTAATCGGCCTGGCGATCGTGGTCGCCGCCAACAGGCTCAGAACCACTGCTGCCCCGAGGCTGAGAAGGAAAACCTTGAAGACATCCAATCGCACTGCATCCAGGGCCTGAAGGATGCGGCCGGTGGACTGGGACACAAGCACCGCTCCTTCGACTACACCCTCGACCCTCACGGGAATCGCGATATGGAGGGTGACCGAGCGTCGCGGCGGAGGGCTGATTCGGGTAGCGGCACCGTACCGACCGTCGAGTGCGCTCCGGATCTCCGGACGGGACACCAGGTCGCTCGATGCGTCCGCCGATACCTCGATTTCCTGGTCCGATCTCGATTCTCCGACAGTCCCGCGAATCAGCCTGAACGGCAGTGATCCCACCCGGTAGAGAAAGCTCGCTTCGCCGGTGGGCGAGTCAGAGGTGCTCTCAGCGCTGTCGACCGTCTCGAGCCGGGGCCCGAGAAGTGCCGAATCGGCCACCACCGTACCGTTCTGATCCACTACCCGCAGCCGTGCCAAGTGGCGTTGCCCGAGCTGGACGAGAATGCGATGGGCGTCCTCGCCCTCGAACCGGTCGCGTGCCTCGATGGCTGCGGCGAGCAGGCGGCCCTCCTGGGCCATCGTGCGCTCCTGGGCTCTCAGAAGGTGGCTCTCGTAGGTGTCGAGAAAGAGGACTCCGCCGACCGGCAGAAAGACCAGAAGAACGTTGAACGCGAGCAAACGGAGGGAGATGCGGGAGGGGTGGCGGAGCTTCATCGGAGTGATCAGCTCAGGCCGGCTCCTCGGTATAGCGGTAGCCGAGCCCATAGACTGTTTCGATGCCGTTGAATTCCCCGTCCACTTCGACGAACTTCTTTCGAATTCGCTTGATGTGGGAATCGATGGTCCGATCCGAAACGAAGGTGTCGTGCGGGTAACCCTCGTTCATGAGCTGCTCCCTGGTCTTGACGTGGCCCGGACGACGGGCGAGAGCGTGCAAGATCATGAACTCGGTGACCGTCAGGCCGACGGTGCTCTGGCTCCACCGAGCGGTATATCGCCTCAGATCGAGCTCGAGATTCCCAACCCGAAGCAGCTCCTCTTCGGGACCCGATGTCGCGTGGCGACCCAGAGCGACCCTCCGAAAGAGCACCTTGACTCGTGCAAGGAGCTCCCGCATGGAAAACGGCTTACACAGATAGTCGTCGGCCCCGAGCTCGAGCCCGAGGACCCGGTCGAACTCCTCGTCGCGCGACGTGAGGAAGACGATCGGCACATTGTCGGACACCGAGCGCACCTTACGGCACAGTTCGAGCCCGTCCATCCGGGGCATGATGATGTCGAGAATGACCAGCTCCGGCAGATTCTGTTGGAAGGCCTCCCAGGCACTGAGGCCATCCGCGTAGGTGTCGACGCGGTAGCCTTCGCGTTCGAGTGCAAAAGCAACGTTGTCCCTGATGTTCTGTTCATCCTCGACGACGGCGATACGTTCGGCCATGAATTCAGCCTAGCCGACCACTGTGGAGAGTGCAATTTGTCACACCTCAAGCGAGAGAGAAACGATGCTCGATACTGGATACTCGTTTCTCGATCTGCCCGCCCGCCCCTTGACAATTCAGCAAGACGATTTGTTGAATCGAGCATCGAGATACAAGAATCGATAATCACAAAAAAGGCGCTGCCGAAGCAACGCCAGTACAAGGCGGGAAGGAATTCTTCCTCTGATTAATTCTTGGTGGTCGCTTTCTTGGTCGCGGGTGCTCTCTTGGTGGCGGTTTTCTTGGCCGGCGCCGCCTTCGGTTTGGCAGTGCTCTTGGTCCGCAGGTTGTCGACCGCGACCGTGAGATCCTCGACCTTCTTGGTCAGTGTTTCGATCTCGTCCTTGGTCGGGACGCCGATGCGGTGAATGACCGCCGTCACCTGCTCGTCGATCGTGCGGCCGAAGGTGTCCCAGTAGCTCTCTGCGACGGTCTTCATGCCGGAGACAGTGCCCTTGGCCTTCTCGACCTGCTTGATGCTCTTGCCCTCGAACGTCTCGCCCTTGTCGACCAGGGATGAGAACAGCTTGCCGCCCCCTTCCTCGGCCATGGCGACGGCACCGAGGCCGGCCAGCCACACCTTGTGTGCGGAATTCATGATGTCGTCCTGAACCTTCTTCTTGCTCTTCTTGCCCATTCTGTCCTCCTTGCCGGTTGACACCGGCGATAACGTTTGAGAGTTCGTCGACGCATGCCGCAGCGCGGCGCGTCCGAGGATCAGAATATAACGCGCTGCGGCAAGATTGTCAAGTGATGAATGCCGCTTTGCGGCAAATATTTATTCTTCTGAAAATCATAACATTATGTGATTCTTGCGACGAAAATTGAGAAGGTAAAACGGCATGTGATCCCAATAATTTTGCCGCGCAGCGGCATAGTGGAATGACCTGTCGGCTCAGTCCCAACCATCGGGAAAGGAGGTATCGACCTCGATCGCGGACCTGACCAGTTCTTTTGCCGCCTTGGCATAAGGTAGGAGGGCGAAGAGGCTGCCTTTGGCGAGCTTGAGCTTGCCTCCCATAAGGCCGACGATTGGATCGGTCTTGCCTGCGAGGACGCTCTTCCACGCCGCCGGCTCTGCCTCGATATGATACGGCGCTTCCTCGAGTTCATCGGAATTGCCGACCTGGGCGTTTCGACAGTCGCCGTGCCACAGGTCTGCGATGACGATGCGTTCTTCCGGAATGCCCATTGTTGGATCCGGCTTCATGACCATCGCAATCGCGCCCTCCCACTTCTCGGCGGCCTTTTTGTAGTCCGTGTTTGCGTTGATTTTGTCGTTCCAGAGCTGTGCCCATGCGTCGGTGAAAATCTCTGCAGCCATGAATCCTCCGATGTGTCGCAGGCAAGGATAGCCGACGTGGCCGTGCGCCTCAAGCCAAGCAACGGCGAGGAAGTCGTATTTCGAATTTCGGATTTCGAATTTGGAATTTCCCACCCACCTTCCCGCTCTCTGGGGGGGCGGTCGGAAAATTCGAAATTCGAAATTTCAAATTCGAAATTTCCTAAGCTCTGCCGGTGACGTAGTGGACTGCGTCGTCGCGGAAGCGACCGACATACCTCCGGAACGGCTCGGTAACGGCCTGCGGAACCGGCAGGTACATGAGTTTGCCGGGCGACTCCTGGGTGGCTTCGAAGAGCCACGAGGAGACCTGATGGATGTTGACCCGCGCGATGTCACGGCGAGAGAAGACGTTGGCCAGGTAGAGCGGCGCCAGGTCGCGCGCCTCGGGTTCGGCCAGGCTTACGGTCCAGGGTTGAGGCCGAAGGTCGGTGGGGAACCGTTCGGTCTCTTTCAGCGGACGGCTCCGGATAGCGTAGAGGAAGAGACGGTTGAACGCGTTGGCCATGAGCCTGGGATTGATGCATCGAATCGCCGGCACGTAGAACGCATGCTGGCGGCTGGGAGCGGCCTCGTCGATCTGATCGAAGGTACCGTCGATACCATCCTTCAGGCGCATGAGATCCGTCAGCAACTCACCGGAGCCGGTGCGAAGGCGGAGGGGAAATTGCCAGAACGGGACGATGTCCCAGCCAGTCTCGTCAGGCGTCGGGATGTGTCCATAGGGAATATTGACCTTTCGGCCTGTCTCGACACCGCAGACACGATGACAGTTGTGGCAGAAGTGGAGGACCGCGTCAGGGTCGAAGGAGAATTCGTGGCCGCAGGTGGGGCATTGCATGGGGACGAAACGAAGGCCGGCGCCAGGCTTGCGTGCCTCCTGAGGCAAATCAACCAATTCGGATTCATCGATGAGGGGCGCTGACCCCACAACCGATCCCGCAGCGCCGTCGAGAAGGACCGTTTCATCGATGTCGGGCCCTCGCACCTCCGCGATCCACCATGGGCGCCACACAACTGCAGTGACCTCGCGTGTGAATCTCGAGCCGAGCTTGATGACCTGAATGTCTCGGATCAATCGTTTTCGGTCGAGATCACCGAACCCTCGCTCGAGATCTTCATCGCTCCCATCAATTGGCAGAGTCTTCATGTCCGGTTCGAGATCCACGGCCGGGCGAAGCGCTCGCAGATAGCTGAGCTTGCCCATGGGTGGGAGTTTCACCGATGATGTCGCACTGACCGCCGCTTCGACTGTTCCAACGTCGAATCGCAGGAACTTCTCCTGGTCTCGGGGCGAACGCCCGAAAGCGGTTTGGTAAAGCGTACCCATACCGTGGCGATACGGTGTCAGAAGGTGCCGTGTGTGACCGACATGCAGGTTGTCGGCCAATTTCGCGCGGTAGGCATCTGCCTTTCTCGAGACTGCGATCTCAGCACTGTCTATGGCGGCATCGAACTCGGAGCGGTTGACCAGGGCGCCATTGGGAGTCGCCTCGGTTGCGTTCCTTGCTAGCGGGGCCACCAAGCGCTGGTACAGGCGGAGGTAATACTGATATCGATAGTGATCCAGCAACGCCTCGCGAAGCACATTTTCGTCATATACCCGTTCAGGCAGCGTGACGAACAGGGTTTCCTCGTGTCCGACAACCAGGTGGTCGCTGCCGCAGAAGGAGCAGTGCGCCATGTGATGGAGCACCGGTACCGGAACCGACGCGCCGCATTCCGAACACCGGACCTCGACGCAGTAGTGGTTCTCGATAACCGTTTCGTCCTCGTCCTCCCGGCGATTGCCCTTGGCATCTGCGGATGTAACTGCTCGGGATTTCTGTTCCGGCGGCTTTCCCAGTTTTGCAACGGAATCCCTGGATTGATCTGCAACCGCGACTTCCTGTTCGTGGAATATGGTCTTCGCTGTCAACGGGCTCAGAGGGGTGTAAAACAGGGCCCAGACTCCTCCCACGAACATGCTGGGGACATACATCCAAAGGTTTTGACTCCCGCCGGTGAGAATCAGGCTGACCTGGGCGAAAAGCACACCGATGACGACCTCGAGTGTCGGCCTTCCAAGGGCCGCGAGACCGGCCCCGGGGGCAAACGCGTTGAGCCCGACTGCAAGCTGAGGGGCAGGGTCTCTCGGCCGCACGAGGAACGCGCCGGCCAGTGCCGCGAGGGGCGGCAAGAAAATAGCAATGACTATCCAGGCGGCGGTCACAACAGTTCCCTGACTCCGATCTCCTTTCGGGACAGTGCCTTGAGAATCGGCACCACCTGTTGGGTTTCGTCGATTCCGAAAAAGGGATCGGACAGCGCTCCCTGGAGTAGGGTGAACAGCGCTATGAATGCCTCTTGGTCATCGGTGCCGAGCCTCAATACCGCCCGACAGGCGTCGAAATCCTTACCTTCCGGAATGCCTCCTTCGAGGATTCGTTGTACGAGGCGGCGATACTTTTGAACGGTTTGCGGGGTCTCTTCGCTCATGGCCCCATCATAGCCGGGTCGCAAATCGAAACGCATCTACGGTCAACAAATAGGAGACCCACAACATGTCAGATCTACGCGGCAAGCGGGTGATTATTTCGGGAGCCTCGAGTGGCATCGGCCTCGAGGCGGCTCGGTTGTTGGCTTCTCTCGGAGCCGAGGTGTGCCTCACGGCACGTCGAGGCGACCTGCTCGATGCGGAGGCTACCGAGATCGGTGGCGGTACCTGGGCTTGGCCCTGCGATGTCTCGGACAGGTCATCAGTGGCCGAGCTTGTCCTCGAAACAAGGAACCGGTGGGGTGCTCTTGACGGGCTGGTCAACAACGCGGGCGTTGCACTGATGGCGTCGCTCGACGAAACCACGGACGACATGTGGGAGGACACGTTCTCGGTCAACGTACGTGGTCCGTTCCTGCTCTGCCGTGAGCTCGGGCCCCTCCTTCGCGAGGGTGAGTCCCCGGCCGTTGTCAACGTGTCGTCTTCGCTGGCCGAACGAGCGATCCCGGGGATGGCCGCCTACAACTCCTCGAAGGCCGCCCTCAACCAGCTGACGAAGTCCCTCGCACTCGAGTGGGCGCCCGATGTACGAGTCAACGCGATCATGCCCGCGGTCATCGACACGCCGATCCACGCGACGCGAGGCATGAGTCCGGAGGACGTTCAGTCGATTGGTGAGCTGCATCCGATGAAGCGGGTCGGGCAACCGGAGGACGTGGCCCATATGATCGCCTATCTGCTGTCTGACGCGGCATCGTGGATGACCGGAGCTGTTATCCCGGTCGACGGGGGGATGCTCGCGGGCTAGCGCCAGTGTTGAGTTCTCAGTTTTGAGTTTTGAGTTGGCCTCCGCCCACTTAGAGAACCCTCCCGGGGGGGTGGGTGGGAACTCATAACTCAAAACTCAGCGCGGCGGGATGATCTCGATGCGCCTGGAATCATCATTCTCGGTTGTGATCGAAACGCTCCATGTGCGCGCGTCGGGCGGAATCCAGGTGGCCAACAGATGCTTCGGCCATTCGACGGCAATCACCGCCATCGGGTCCGAAAACAAATCCGCGAGGCCGATCTCCCGAAGATCGGCGACGTTTTCGGCGAGGCGATAGAGGTCGATGTGATGAAGGGCCGTGACGTCTCGAGTGTTGCAGTCGTAGGTCTGCAACAGGACAAAGCTCGGCGATGAAACTGCCTCCGGGTCGCCACCCAGGCCGGCGACCATTCCGCGTACAAAGGTCGTCTTGCCGGCTGCGAGATCGCCCATCATCAGGACGATGTCGCCGCCCCGAAGCCGCATGGAAAGCTCGGCACCCGTGCTCTCGGTTGCGTCGGGCGATCGACTTCGGAAATCCTGGTGCGGGCTCACAGTTCCTCGAGCTCTCTCCAGGCGAGGGCCACCAGATCGGGTAGGCGCGACGCGGGCACCGCTGCCGGCCAGGTTTCTCCACCGATCTCTCCGGCGCGCCCGTGCAGCCAGCAACCGACGACAGCAGCACGCGCGGGATCGAGGCCTTGCGCGAGAAGGGCGCCGATCGTGCCGCTGAGAACGTCACCCGAACCTCCGGATGCGAGACCGGCATCCCCGGTCGGATTGATGACGACGGCGCCATCGGCCTCCGCGATGACGGTTCGGAAACCTTTGGCGACGACGACGGCCTGGGCCCGGGCTGCGGCCTCCCGCGCCGCACCGATCCGATCCGCCACGACTTCCTCGGTGGTGCGGCCGAGAAGTCTCGCAAGCTCGCCCGGATGTGGCGTCAGTATCGGAGGCAGAGCTCGGCCGGCAACACGCTCGGGCCGCCCGGCGAGAAGATTGATGGCGTCAGCGTCCAGGAGGAGGCCTCCCTCCCAGTTCTCGAGAATCCACTCGAGGACCTCGGCGGCGCCTGTTCCGGTCCCCATCCCGGGCCCCGTCACGATCGTAGTCATCCGATCGAGGATGGCTTCGAGGCCATCCGGCCCCGCCATTTCGCCGTTACCGTTGGCTTGCATGCGGTGCGTCATCGCTTCGAGACAGGCACCATCGACGACTGGCACGGCTGGATGAGGCACCGCCATTGTCACCAGGCCGGCACCAGCGACGACCGCTGCTCGGCCCGCCATCGCAACGGCTCCGCCGCGGCCCTCGGCACCGGCGACCACCAGCAGGTGACCGTGATCTCCCTTGTGCGAGTTTACCTGTCGATCCGGCAGGAGCAGTGCGATGTCCAGGGGTTCGACCCAGTGAACGGTACTTCCGGCCTCGAGGACCTCTTCCGGAATGCCGATATCGACCACCGCAACCTCTCCGCAGCAGACGCAGGCCGGGGGCATGACGTGGCAGATCTTGAGGGCGCCAAAGGTCACCGTCAGGTCCGCAGGCATGACCGGACCCGGAATGGCAGGTGACGAGCCGCTCAACCCGGTCGGCACATCGACCGCAAGAACAGAGGTGCCCGAGCCCTCGACTCGCAACGCAACCTCTGCGAGACGCCCGCCGAGGGGGCGGTCGATGCCGGTGCCGAGCAGCGAATCGATGACGAGATCCGGCGGATCCGGCGCGAGTTCGGCGTCCAGGGCGGCGAGATCCTCGCCCTCCACCCGCTCGATCGGCAGGTGGAGGGTTTCGGCGCGTCGGTAGTTCTCGGCCGCATCCGGACTGAGCGTGTCCGGGTCCGCAAACAAGATCACTTTGATCTCGACGCCTTCGCCGGAGAGGAGGCGTGCGGCCGCGAGGCCGTCGCCGCCATTATTGCCCCTCCCGCAGAGGATGAGGATCCTGCGGGCCTCCGGAAAGCTCTCACGCACCGCGTCGGCGACACCCGACGCGGCGTTCTCCATCAACTCCAGACCCGGGATCTCCAGATCTTCGATGGTGTGCCGATCCGCTTCACGCATAGAGTCGTTGTCGAGAACCGGGAGCATCGTTCCTCCTGCTGAGATTGTACTCCGGGGTTGTCGGTTGAGGTGGTGCGAATCGAGGACGCCGAGCTGCGAAATTCTCCCGAGAAGAGGCCTGTGGACTCCTCTCCAGCCCAAAACTCGACGGCAGGCGTCAGCGTTTGAACCAGGGTGCGGTCTCGGTCGGCGGCTGGACGTCAAAGAGGATGAGCTCCTCCCCCCACTCGTCGATGAGCCCCTGAATGTGATCGACGAGCTTGTCTCGTCGGGCGAAGAGCGCCTTGATCTCTGTCTTGGTCAGGTACTGATCTAGGGCCTCGTCAGCCGCGCTCCGATCGAGCTCCCTCAGGGTATTCCAGAGTCGCCGGTCGCAGTGGGTGATCGCTTCGGGGTAGAGGAGGTCTTTCGAATCCCCGAAACAGCGTGTGCAATCGATGAACCAGTGCCGCCAGTTGCCGTCGATGAGGAGGTTGCCGAGGTTGGCATCGCGGTTGGCCGTGAGGTTGTTGAAGAGATATTGGATCGACTGCTGTTGATTGAAGCGCGCGATAGATGGTGGCTCAATGCCTTGCTCGCGCCTCTTGGACTCGAGGAGCGTGCCTTCGAGCCAGATCTGCACCGAACCCTCCGCCCCTCTCACCTTGCGCAGCACGATCGGCGGCACTCGATCCATGCCCAGTAGACGGTCGAGGTGGTAGGCCGCCACGTCGTAGACGTACGAATCCCGCCACGTCAGGTAGACCTTGCCCCGATTCCTGCCAGCGGTGCTGTCCCGTACGTTCTTCTTGGTCTCGTCGAGATATTTGAACACCCCGTGTGCCCGGAGACCCTGGATTGCAAGGAGGACTTTCCTGGGACGCGTCACGCCTTTCGGGATCGCCTCCACAGCCTCCACCTTGGCTTCACGAAGGAACTCTTCGATCTCTTCGTCCGACTGGAACGGGAGTGGGTTGCCGTTGGAGTCCATGAACAGGTAGCCCTCGTAACGTTCGTTGGCCCCGACCGGTGCCGACTCGGCGACATTGCTGTGGGTGAGGATTGGACTCTCTTGGCCGGAAGAAGCAGGGTAGGTGAAGCCGAAAATGACCACCACCGCGATTGACCTTGCTGCAAACAGCCGCGTGTCGATATTCATGTTCGGGTCCCTTTTCTGGTAGTCGCTACGAGGTGTTTCTATTCGTCTCCCCAAGACACGGGGATCGCCGGCGGAACCGGGTCTCGTACACGACTTTTCTCCCTTCATTCGTCGATCAGCGTTTGAAGACGCCGGACGACGGTGTCGCGGCGCGCGAGCAGCGCCTTTTTGTCCACCGGAATCGAGAACCTGTCATCGGTTGAAGAATCTCCAAGATCTTAGCGGCTCGACGGACCGAAAATCAAGAGGTTACCAGCCTGGCGTAGGCTCTGTCCGCAATCAGACACAGCGCGGCCAGCAACAGGGCGGGGAACATCGGTTCGACTCCCAGTGGGTAGCCGCTGCTGGTGCGGGCGAGGATCCATGTGGTCGAAGCTACGGCTGCGCCAATCATCGCGATCACCGCGCCAGCCTCGCTCGGCTTCCAGGGAGAAGGCAGGTGGATGGCCAGGACCGGGAGGAGCAGGGTGGATGTCACCACCGACCCGATGTCGTGCCAGACCTGCACCGCGGAGGTGAAGATCGTTGCTCCAACGATTGCAAGGCCGGCCGACAGGATGAGGCCAAAACGAGTTCGTCGCCTGACCTCGAAGCCATCGCTCGCGGTCTTCGGGAAGTCGTGACCCACGGTTGTGGCCGCGATAAAGAGGTAGGAATCGAGGGTCGACATCATGGTGGCGAAGAGGGCGAGGATGAAAAATGCCGCCGCCCATGGAGACAGCACCAACGTGGCGAGTGAGGTGTATGCCGCCATCGGATCACTCAGGTCCGGCAGGAGCACACGTGCCGCGAGGCCCGAGAATACGGTCAGGAAGTCGAATACCATCCACATCGCGACAGACACAAGTACGCCAGTCCGGGCGATGCGAGGGCTGCGGGCGGCGAAGACGCGCTGATAGAACGAAGGCTCGACCACTGTCTGCAGCGCGATCAGGTACCAGACGAGAACGGTCTGCCACCCCAGTCCACCATCCCATGCGCGGTGGCTGGCGGGTAGCGAACTCCAGAGCTTCGAGATTCCACCTGTGTGTGCGAGCGCTGCCGGAAGCAGGATCAGGAAGCCGCCGTACATGAGGATGAGCTGCAGAGCGTCGGTGCGGACCACAGCCCGGAAGCCCGAGAGGGCAACGTAGAGGGCCGAGAACGTCGCGACGAGCACGACTGTGGTCAGGATCGGCCAAGCCGTGATCTGGGTCAGCAACGAGGCGACCATCAGGAGATAGGCCACCGGCACGGTCGAGGCGTAGACGGCCACCGCCCCCACCGTCGATGCCTTGCGGCCATAGGCGTCGACCAGAAGGTCCGGGATCGTGATGGCGCCGGAGTGTCGCAGCCGTCGTGCGAGCCAGAAGGCGAAGAGGATGGCAGCCAGGTAGTATGGGACACCGAAGACTATCCAGGTCGATATCCCGAAACGCCAGGCGTACTCGCCGATAGCGAGAATGCCGCCGTACCAGGTAGTAACAAGGGTGGCGACAAACGCCGGCAGGGTCAATCTGCGCCCGGCGAGCAGGTAGTCGACCCCGGTACCACCGCCGTGTCGTCCGGCGGACAGCACGAGTAACGCTCCCGCGTAGATCGCGACCAGGATCAGAGCCAGACCATTCACCCGGGAAGTCTAACGGGTCCTGAAAAGCCGTATGACTGCAACTCGCCTTCGGAAAGGGAACACAGAAATTTCGAATTTCGAATTCCGAACTCCGAATACCTGAAGTAGAGGCTGCGGTTATCATCTCGGTCCGCCCCGAACGAGGTTCCATCCTGTAACATTCCCCGTTCCAAGGTTTAATGAGGACCCCCTACCTCATGCGGTACACTTGATAGGGACCTTATTAGGGGGAACTATGCACATCAATGACATCCTCAAGGTGGCTGTGGAGCGCAAGGCATCGGACGTCCACATCAAAGTGGGCGCCCACCCGGTGCTGCGGATCGACGGCCGATTGCAGGTCTTGACCGAGTTTAAACGCATGATGCAGGAGGACACGATCGCGATGGCATTCTCGATGATGTCGTCCCGCCAGAAGGAGCGTTTCAAGCATCTGCTGGAAACCGACATCGCGTACTCGGTGCCGGGGATGGGTCGTTTCCGTTGCAACATTTTCCAGCAGCGGGGATCCGTCGGTCTGGTGCTGCGTTTGATTCCTGCCCGCATCCAGACCTTCAAGGAGCTGATGCTGCCGCAGATCCTGGAGAAGATCTGCGAAGAGCAGCGCGGCCTGGTGCTGGTCACCGGTACGACCGGGTCGGGAAAGTCGACCACCCTTGCGTCGATGATCGATTTCATCAACACGCGCCGGATCGAACACATCATGACCATCGAGGATCCGATCGAGTTCCTCCACCGGGACAAGAAGTCGATCATCAACCAACGAGAGGTCGACGTCGATACCAAGCAGTTCTCCTCCGCACTCCGGTCGGCCATGCGTCAGGATCCCGATGTGATTCTGGTCGGTGAGATGCGTGACTACGAGACGATCGAGACCGCCTTGCTGGCGGCGGAGACCGGGCACCTTGTTCTGTCGACTCTGCACACGGTCGATGCGACCGAGACCGTCAACCGGATCATTTCGGTCTTCCCCCCTCACCAGCAGAAGCAGATTCGAATCCAACTCTCGGCGGTGCTGAAGGCAATCGTCTCCATGCGCCTTTTACCGCGAGCCGACGGACTCGGCCGGGTGCCGGCGGTGGAGGTCCTGATCTCTACCGGCTACATCCGGGACTGTGTCGAGAACAAAGAAAAGACCAAGCTGATCAGGGACGCCATCGTTCAGGGAACCAGCCAGTACGGCATGCAGACCTTCGACCAGTCGCTCTACCTGCTGTACAAGAACGGCCTCATCACGCTCGAGGAAGCCCTGCGTCGGGCCACAAACCCGGACGAGTTCAAGCTCAAGATTCAGGGTATTCAGAGCACCGCGGACATTTCGCGGGAGGAGATGGAGGGTGTTCTCGAGCTGGGCGCCGAGACCGATCTCGACCCCTTCGCCGAAGAGTCGCCGTTCGAGTTCGGTAACGAAAGCTGAGGTCGCCGGTACGACCGAGAGCCCCGTCGGATCGCTGGCCCGCGGTGAGGGTGGCTGATGCCTCGAAAAAAAAGATCCGCCTATCAGATTGCCCTCGACCTCTTGTCCCGCCGCGATCATTTTCAGAACGAGTTGGTCGAAAAACTGCGATCCAGGGACGTGCCTGCCGATGAAATCGATGCTGCGATCGCACGTTGTGCACAGCTCGACCTGATCAACGACCACAGGGTTGCGGAACGGTTTGTCGAAATCCGTGCGGCCGACCGGGGATGGGGTCCGCACCGGCTGGCCGCCGAGCTCCGACAGCGGGGGATTTCGGCCGAGGATGCGGAACGGCTTTCGGACCTGCCAGCGGATCTGGCGGCTGCCGCGATGCGAACGGCCCTCCGAAAGGCCGAGATTCGCGCGCCCACGGGATGGTGGCGGGATGGTCAGCGCCGGGCACGGATGGTAAGCTCCCTCATCACTCGCGGTTTCGAAGCCGAGGTCGCGATCGCCGCCGTCGATGAGCTGGCGGCTTCCCGGGAGAACAACCATGCGTTCGATGACCAGTAAGGAAATCCGGCAGGCGTTCCTCGACTACTTCGCCTCGAAGGGACATGAGGTCGTGGCTTCTTCGCCGTTGCTTCCCGCGGGCGACACGACCTTGCTATTCGCCAACGCGGGTATGAACCAGTTCAAGGATGTCTTTGCCGGTCGCGAGAAACGTGAATACTCTCGTGCGACGTCGACCCAGAAATGTGTTCGCGCAGGCGGCAAGCACAACGACCTCGAGAATGTCGGTTACACGGCTCGCCATCACACCTTCTTCGAGATGCTCGGTAACTTCTCATTCGGTGATTACTTCAAGAAGGAGGCGATCGAGTTCGCGTGGGAGCTGGTGGTAGATGTCTACGGCCTGCCGGTCGACAGGCTCTGGTTCACCGTCTTCACCGACGACGACGACGCCGCCAGGCTGTGGGAGGAGGTTGGCGCTCCGCCGGAACGGATCCTGCGCTTTGGGGAGAAGGACAACTACTGGGCGATGGGGGAGACGGGACCGTGCGGTCCGTGCTCGGAAATCCATTTCGACCGCGGTTTGGATCCTTTAGCCCCTGGTCGCGCGGAGCTGGTCAACGGTGAGGGCGACGACATCATCGAGATCTGGAATCTGGTCTTCATGCAATTCGATCGCGACATCGAAGGTGAGCTGCATCCGCTGCCGAGTCCCTGTGTCGATACAGGTGCGGGTCTCGAGCGTTTCGCGACCGTGCTGCAGGAGGTCGAGTCGAATTACGAGACCGATCTCTTCAATCCCCTCATCGGGGCCGTGGCTGAGCTCGTCGAGCGCCCATACGATCCGGCACATGAGCTGGCCCCCGCCTACCGCGTGATCGCAGACCACCTTCGCGCGGCGACCTTTCTGATGACCGACGGCGTGGTGCCCTCGAACGAGGGTCGCGGATACGTGCTGCGGCGGATTATTCGTCGCGCCCTCCGCTATGGCCGCAAGCTCGGTCTGGACGGCGCCTTCCTCCATACACTCATGCCGGTGGTGGTCGAACTGATGGGAGACATATTTCCCGAGCTGGTCACCCGACGCGAGGTGG
Source organism: Acidobacteriota bacterium (assembly GCA_022340665.1). Classification (NCBI taxonomy): domain Bacteria; kingdom Pseudomonadati; phylum Acidobacteriota; species Acidobacteriota bacterium. The sequence goes on from JAJDNM010000008.1 coordinate 19,290, forward strand.
TGGCGACCCAACTGCGGCAGGAAGAGGAACGGTTTGCGAGGACCCTGAACTCGGGCACCGATGTTGCGCAGCGCGAGCTCGAAAGGCTCAAGCGAGATGGCCAAGAGATCGTGCCTGGACGAACCATCTTCGATCTCTACCAGACGCACGGGATCCCGCCCGAACTGCTCGAGGAGTTTGCCCAGGAAGAGGGCCTCGAAATTGACCGGGAAGGATTCAAGGCGGCGCTCGAGGAGGAACGCCAGCGTGGCCAGGCGTCGTGGCGCGGCGATCTGATGTCGCACTTCCGTCCCGAGTACGAATGGGTAGCGGACAAAGGTATCCGCTCGGAGTTCGACGGCTACGAACGTCTCCGGGCTACCACCGAAGCGGTCGCGCTGATCGGCGATGACGGGCTCGAGGACACGTTAGCTCTGGGTGAGAACGGAGAGGTGATACTCGCCGAGACCCCGTTCTATCCGGAGGCCGGCGGCCAGATTGGCGATCGTGGACGGTTGCAGTGGGAGGGAGGGCACGCCGTCGTGCTCGACACCCTCAAACCGATGGAAGGGCTTATCACGCATCGTGTGGTGGTCGAGGAGGGCGAGCTCGGTGTCGGTACTAAGGTCTCCGCGGAGGTGGCGGAATCGTTACGCGCCGACACCCAGCGCAACCACACCGCGACCCATCTCCTGCATGCCGCACTGCACGAGGTCCTCGGCGAGGCCGCACAGCAGGCCGGATCGCTGGTCGAGCCGGATCGGCTCCGTTTCGATTTTTCCTGGGGCGAACCGGTCGGCACGGAAGAGCTGCGCGAGATAGAGCGGATCGTCAACGCCGCCATCGTACGCAACGATTTGGTTTCCAAGCAGTACATGGCCATGGACGACGCTCGCGAGAAGGGTGCCATGGCGCTCTTCGGCGAGAAGTACGGTGACACGGTTCGTGTCGTGACCGTGGGTAATGGCGATTTTTCGGTCGAGCTCTGCGGCGGCTGTCACGTTGATCGAACCGGTGATATCGGCAGCTTCGCAATTGTCTCCGAGCGCGGGGTCGCTGCGGGGGTTCGCCGGATCGAGGCGGTCACCGGCCGCGGGGCGGTCGAGCGGATGCAGGAGAGGGAGAAACTCGCCGAACAGCTCGCCGGGCGGTATCAGACTTCGTTCGAGCAACTGCCGGGGCTGCTTGCCAACCGCGACCAGCGGCTGGCGGAGCTCGAGGACGAGGTCAGCAGGCTCAAGCACAAGCTCGCATCGGGCGACGCCGGAGGCACCGAGATCCGGCAGGACGTCGATGGCATCGCTGTTCAGGCGCGGCGGGTGCCGGAGATGTCGTCGGCTGAGCTGCGCAACCTCGCCGACACGCTGCGCCAGAAGCTTGGCTCGGGCGTGGTCGTGCTCGGTATGGAGTCGGGTGGCAAGGCCACGCTGTTGGCGGCGGTGACCGATGACCTTACCGAGAAGGTGCGCGCCGGCGATGTGGTGCGCGAGCTGGCGTCCGTCATCGGCGGTCGCGGCGGGGGCAAGCCGAATCTCGCCCAGGCCGGTGGCCCCGATATCGCCAAGCTTGACGAGGCGCTCGAGAGGGCTCCCCAGGCGGTTCTGGGAATCGCTGCAGCCGATGAAGTCTGAGGCCTCGATTCGAGGGGGATCCTCAACGACGGAGATCTGACCGACTTCGCGCTGGTTTCATTTCAGCTTCATCTCATCTTTACATTGGCCCGACGACGCCGCGGTGCGGAAATGCTATTCTTCGCGGCGGAGCATGCGGCGCTATCAATCACATCAGCAGGGGAGGTTCATCGTGCGAACGAAATTGAGAAAACGTGCGTCCGGAATCATGATATTTGGACTCATCCTGACCGCAGTCGGCGGTCCGGGATATGCACAGCAGGCAGCAGAGGAAGAACAGCCCGCTGTTGCTGAGGAAGCAACCGAGCTGCCGGTCGTGGTCGGTGAGATCACGGTGACTTCGCGCAAGGTCGAGGAGGACATCCAGGACGTTCCCATCTCGATCACCACGCTTCAGGGGGAAGATCTCGATGTGATAACCACCGGCGGCCTCGACATTCGGGCTCTGTCGGGCCGCGTTCCCAGCCTGATCATGGAGTCGTCCTTTGGGCGAGCATTCCCACGCTTCTACATCCGAGGCCTTGGCAATCCTGACTTCGACCTCAACGCGTCGCAACCGGTGTCGATGGTTGTCGACGAAGTGGTGATGGAGAACCCGATTGTCAAGGGCATGCCGCTCTTCGACATCCAGCAGGTCGAGGTCGCACGCGGTCCGCAAGGCACGCTCTTCGGGCGAAACACGCCAGCCGGCATCGTCAAGTTCGACACCGTGAAGCCGTCGCAGGATTTTGACGCCTACGCGAAGCTGTCCTACGGCACCTACGGTACAACCGACATTCAGGCCGCCGTCGGAGGGTCGCTCGGAGGCAACTGGTCGGGCCGATTCTCTGCTCTCTACCAATCGCGCAGCGACTGGGTGGACAATGAGTACGAGCCGGGACCGGAGCGAAGCCTTGGTGGATACGACACAACCGCTTTCCGCGGACAGCTTCTGTGGGAGCCGACTGACGACTTTTCCGCGCTGATCAACCTCCACGGCTGGGACGTCGACGGTACCGCGCGTATTTTCCGAGCGAATATCATCGAAGCCGGCACCAATAATCTGGTCGATGATTTCCGACAGGACGTTGTTTACCACGATGGTAAGAACAAGCAGGAGATTTCGTCGTTCGGCGGCGTGCTCAAGCTCGAGTACGACTTTGGTGCAGCTACCCTGACCTCGGTCACCGGCTACGAGAGCATCGACGACATGTACAGCCGCGGCGACATCGACGCCGGCTACGGTGCGGTATACGCGCCGCCGTACGGACCGGGATTCATTCCGTTCGTGTCGGAGAGCGCCGATGGCATACCCTACCTGGACCAATGGACCCAGGAAATCCGAATCGCCAGCAACGGGGGTGAGACGTGGGATTGGTTGGTCGGCGCCTTCTACTTCAACGAGGAGCTGCAAGCGGACACCTTCAGCTACGATTCGCTGTCGCCGGGCAACCCGCAGGACGGGTACGCCTATCAGACTCAAGATGCCACCTCGTACGCTCTTTTCGGTTCCGTCAATTGGTACCTGACGGATGTGTGGACCTTGACCGGTGGCGTCCGGTACTCCAATGACGACAAAGATTTCCTGGCAGAGCGACCTGACGGAACATTTCAGCCGCCGACGACCGCGCCGATTACGGAGCACGTCGAGGACAGCAACGTGAGCTGGGATCTGAGCACGGTCTACAACGTGAGCGACACCTTCAATATCTACGGCCGCGTCGCGACCGGTTACCGCGCCCCGTCGATCCAGGGTCGGATCCTGTTCTGTGCCGATTTCGAGGGCGGACAGAACCCTGACACCAACTGCGTAACAACCGCCGATACCGAGACCATCCTCTCGGTCGAAGCCGGTATCAAGACGATCCTGGCTCAGAACCGTGTCCGCTTCAACCTCACGGGTTACGTCTACCAGGTCGATGGCCAGCAGGTGACGGCGGTAGGCGGTGTCACCAACACAGCCATGCTCCTCAACGTCGACAAGACCAAGGGCCACGGTCTCGAGACCGACATCCAGTGGACCCCGACTGGCAACTGGCTGATGAGCTTCGGCGCGAGCTGGAACCCGACCGAGTTTGACGACCCGAATCTACGGATCGCGCCGTGCGGCGGTGGCTGCACCGTCACCGATCCAATTGACGATGACGGTTTCGTGATTCTCGACGGCAACTCGTTGCCACACTCGCCCGATGTGATCTTCAACGGCATCATCAACTGGCGTTCCGATCCCGCTTACAAGAGGTTTTTCGCCACTTTCGACTGGACCTACTACTCGGAAAAGAACTTCTTTCTGTATGAGTCGAAGGAGTTCAAGGACGACGGTTTCGAGGTTGGTTTGCGGGCCGGCTATGCCTTCGGTCCTCAAGGTCAGTACGAGGTCGCGCTCTTCGGACGCAACATCACCGACGAAATTATCGTTCGCGGTGGCATCGACTTCGACAATTTGACCGGGTTCACCAACGACCCAAGGATCGTCGGAGTCGAGTTCCTGGCCAGTTTCTGATCAAGGGACGGTGAAAAAAAACGGGGCCGCTCTCCGGGCGGCCCCGTTTGTGTGAGAGAACTTCGAATCAGCCTTTCGGCTTGAGCCAGACTGCCAGGGCGGGTAGCAGGATGATCGCTCCGGCCATGTTGAAGAGGAACATGAAGGTCAGGAGGATACCCATATCGGCCTGGAACTTGATCGGCGCGAAGATCCAGGTGGCGACGCCGGTTGCGAGGGTGATGCCGGTGAAGATCACGCCGGCGCCGGTCAGCTTGAGGGTAGCGGAATACGCGTCCGTAATTGACTTGCCTTCCTGCAGCTGGCTCTTGAAGCGGCTGTAGATATAGATGCCGTAGTCGACGCCGATACCGACACCCAGTGCGACGACCGGCAGGGTGGAAACCTTGAGGCCGATCTCGAGAATCGCCATCAACGCGTAGGCGAGGATTGACACCAGGGCCAGCGGGATCACGATGCACAATGTCCCTTTGATCGAGCGGAAGGTGACGAGGCACAGCAGGATGATGGCAGCGAAGACCCAGATCAGCATTGGGAACTGGGCGGCGGAAACTACCTGGTTGGTGGCGGCCATCACGCCCACGTTTCCAGTCGCGAGCCGGAACTTCAAATCCTCGGTCCCGTGTTCCGCGTTGAACTCCTCCACCGCAGCAACGATGCGGTCGATGGTCTCGGCCTTGTGGTCCTTGGTGTAGATGTAGACCGGCATGACGCTACAGTCACCGTTCAGCAGGCCCGTCGAGGTGTCGATATAGGTCACCGACTGGGCCATCATCGACGGGTTTCGCGGCAGCTCGCGCCATTTGAGACTGCCTTCGTTCCAACCTGCGTTGATGATCTTGGCCACCCCGCCGATGCCGAAGATTCCCTGCACGCCGTCGACGTTGCGTATGCGCCACTCGAAATCGTCGATCACACTCATGACGTCACGCTCGGTGCAGGCCTCCGGGTGGGCCTCGATGATGGTCGTGATGACATCGACGCCGATCGCGAAGTGACTCGTAATGACGTCGGTGTCGATGTTGTACTGTGAGTCGGGTCGCAGCTCGGGCACCCCGGCGTGAAGGTCGCCGATCTTGATCTGGGTCGCCTTCCAGCCGCCAACCACGAAAAGCACCGCCGCCACAGCGATCACGATTGCGGCGACCTGCGGAGTCGTGACCTTGCCGAGGCCAGCCCACAGGTGGTCCATCTTCTCGGCTCGTTTGTGGAGCTTCTCCTGGTAATCAGCGTCGAGCTGAACATAGGAGAGGAGCACCGGAATCAGGATGAGGTCTGTGAGAATGATGACCGCCACGCCGAGGCTCGCCGTGATTGCCATCTCCTGAATCATCCTGATTTCGATCAGCATGATGGTGATGAAGCCGATAGTGTCCGACAGCAGCGCGATGCCACCCGGGATGACGAGCCGACGGAATGTCGAGCGCGCGGCCGCGAGGCTTTCGGAACCCTCGAAGACCTCGGCCCGGTAGGCGCTGACCATCTGAACGCCGTGGCTGACTCCGATCGCGAATATGAGGAACGGCACCAATATCGACATCGGGTCGATGCCGAAGCCGAGGACGGTCAGGAGCCCCAACTGCCAGACGACGGCGACGAATGCACAGCCAACCACGATGACCGTCAGCTTGAAACTCTGCGAGTAGATATAAACGAAGACGGCGGTGATGATGAAGGCGATCAAAAAGAAGAGGACGACGCGTGCAGCGCCGGCGGCGAGATCGCCGATGACCTTGGCGAAGCCGATGATGTGATAGTCGAAGTCGACGCCGATCTCGTGATTGGAGAATTCCTGACGGATCGACTCCAGCTCGTCGGCGACGCCGATGTAGTCGAGCTTCTCTCCGGTATTGGGGTTGAACTCGAGCAGTTCGGCGGCGACGATTGCGGCCGAGAAGTCATTCGCCACCAATCGGCCCATGTAGTTCGATTTGAGGATGTTCTCGCGCACCTTGGCGAGCCCTTCCGGGGTCGGCTCGAAATCGTCCGGGATGACGTTGCCCCCAGAGATGCCGTCCTCCACGACCTCGGTGAATCGAACGTTCGGCGTGTAAAGGGACATGACCCGGGTCCGGTCGACGCCGGGGATGAAGAAGACCTCGTCTGTGATTTCGGCCAGCACCTCGAAGAACTCGGGTGTGAAGATGTCTCCCTCGCGGGCGCTGATGGCAATCACCACTCGATTCGCGCCGCCAAATGCGTCGCGGTATTGGAGGTAGGTCTGCATGAAGGGATGCTTGAGCGGGAGCATCTTGGCGAAGCCGGCATCGATCTTGAGGTGCGACGCCTGATAGGCCATGAAAACTGTCAGCAGAATGAAGAGAACGATTACCAGGCGTCGGTTGCGGAAGATGAGGTTTTCGAGCAAGCTGATCATCACGATCTCCCTTCCGCTCAATTCGACCCGGAGGTCAGTTCGTCGAGGGTCATTGTTTTGACCCCGAACTCACCGACCAGCAAGAGATTTCCGTCTCCGAACTCGACCAGCGCCGAGATCCCGCGGCGATTGGCCTGTTGGTGGAGGGTGAAGGTATGCCCGCCATCGCTCGAGGTTAGGACCGTGCCGCCAAGACCGGTGATCAAGATTGTGCCATCGGCGAGTCGTAGGCCGTCGGTGAGCATGGCGACTGTGCCGGTGTCGATCTCCCCCCACGTCTCGCCAGCGTCATCCGATCGGAAGAGATGTCCGCGGAGGCCGAAGAGTAGTACGCTGTCCCCTTCGAGCGGCAGGACTCCGAAGTACGACCCCTGGTATTCCGTCGGCAGGGAAACCCAGTTTTCTCCGTTGTCATCGGATCTGTAGAAGGAGCCCGCCTCGGCCGCGATATACAGGCGACCATTACCGGCGTGGGCAATCTTGTGCAGGTGCCAGTCGTCGTCGCTGATCCACCTCGAAGACCACGTCACGCCGCCATCGGTCGTCTCGTAGTAGGCGCCGTACGCTCCGATGGCAACACCGTTGCCGGCATCCGAAAACCAGATGTCGAAGAACGGCGCTTCATCCTCGGGCGCCCAGTTGACCAGCTCCCACGACGCCCCGCCATCGGTGGTGCGGAGGATCGCCGAGTCGTGACCCACCGCCCACCCCAGATTGGGATCATGGAAATAGACGCCGGTGAGCATGGTGCGGGTCGGTGATTCCTGCTGCTGCCAGGTGGCGCCGGCATCCGTGGAGACCAGGATGTGCCCCCGCTCACCGACCGCGAAGAGCGAGTCCCCGACGGCGAACGCGTCGAGCGCGAGGGCGCGCGGAGCGAGGGGTGCCATCACCGATGGTTCCGGTGCGATGTCGTCCTGCGCCGCCGCGAAGGTGCCGGCTCCGACCGCGAGGGCTAGCGCGCAGGCCAGGACGGTTGCCCAATTAGGTTTGGGGATGCCCTCTCGGTTCGTGGTCCCATCGACCCGGGCGAAGGCAGTGCCCGATGGTGTGTCCATCTCCCAATCTCCTCGTGGTTCGAGATCCTTCAGACAAAGCGGACGGGCCGGCCGGCCCGTCCGCCGCTTCAGTCATCTGCCTATCTTTTGCCCGCCCGTCGCAACGCGGCCGGAGTGTAGTCGTCGAGGGTCCGGCTGATGTCGAACTCATAAGGCGGAAACTCGCTGTTGAGGCCGATCGCGAGGTAGCGGCCGGCCTGGAGATCGGTGTGGACCTCGAGGGAGGTCCACAGGCTGGGCACGTTGTAGTAGACCATGGCGTGGCCTTCGGACACGCGCCACAGCTGGTCCCGTTTGTCATAGGTGTCATTTACCACGATCTGCCAGCTGTCCTCGTCGAGATAGAAGACACGCTTTTTGTAGATGTGGCGCGCACCCTCCTTGAGCGTTGCTTCCACCACCCATACACGATGCAGCTCGTAACGCGCGTAGTCCTGGTTGATGTGGAGCGGCGTCAGGATGTCCTTGAACTTGACTGACGGATCCTGCAGCTTGTACGAGTTGTAAGGCACGAAGATCTCTTTCTTGCCGATGAGCTTCCAGTCGTACCGATCGGGCGCACCGTTGTACATGTCGAACTGGTCCGAGGTGCGCATCGCGTCTGCAGCGGTGCCGGGGTTGTCGTAGGCCACGTTGGGCGCGCGGCGGACCCGGCGTTGACCCGGGTTGTAGAGCCAGGCGTTGCGGTGCTCCTTGACTTGGTCCATAGTCTCGCCGACCAGGAGGATCCCGCCAGCGAGACGAGCCGGCGCCATCACCTCCTGTTTGAAGAAGAGGATCCGGTTGTTGAGGTCCGCTTCGGTCTTGCCCTCCATGCTGTACTGCATGTAGAACTCGTCGTGGAAGGTGACCAGGGTGTAGCTGCCGCCGCGGGTCGGAGCCGCCTGCCCGATGGTGCGGGCGGCGCTGTCAGACCGGTAGCGCAGGAGGTGGTTCCAGATCGCCTGCACACCTTCCTTGGGGATCGGGAACGGAATGCCGTTGATCGCGCCGGTGACCCCGTTGCCACCCTCCGTGAGTCGGGCGGTGCCCGCGATCTCTTTCGTCTTGTCGTAGATCCGCTGCGGGAAGGCTGCGCTTCGATGGGTCGGGTACACGTTCATCTTGTACGTGTCGGGATAGGTACGCAACAGCGCCTTCTGCCCTTCGCTCAGCTTGTCCGCATACTGATCCATGTTTGCGGCGGTGATGGTGAAGAGGATCGCGTCGTCCGCGAACGGGTCGATGTAGTGCATCCCGGGTTCCCAGCCGGCCGGCGGGGTCGCGATGCCGCCGGTCCAGGCCGGAATCGTACCCTCCGCGTTACCGGCCTTGATGGCGCCCAGCGGAGTGAGCTCACTGCCGAGCTTGGCGATCTCAGCCGGTGAAAGCTGAGCCTGCGCGGTCGCCGTCATTCCGACGGCCAGCGCCAACACGCAGCCGAAAATGAGTGCAGAGTTCTTTCGCATCGTCATCCCTCCCTTAGAACGAGAACTTGATGAAACCGCCGATGAAATCGCGGTCGTTGATCAGATTCCAGCGGCCGGCGCCGCTGTAGTTGGTGTAGCTGAGGTCGATCTGCCAGGCGTTCTGGTAGTCGAAGCCGAGGCCGACGGTCAGCGCCTTGCGGCCGTCGATGAAGGAGCCACCCGGACCCGGCGTGACGCCGTCGACGTCATGCTGCCAGCTTAGACGTGGTGCCATGCTCCAGGCGCCGAAAACGTTGTTGTAGGTGAACTTGGTGACGAATCGGTAGCCCCACGAGAAGTCATCCGCGAAGTGCTCGGCTGTTTCGTACGGCTTGCCCGCGTGGGCCCCGCCCGGCGCCTCGTGAATCGGGTTGCCGCTGGTGTAGGTGCCGGGACCGTCGAAGCGGAGCTCGTCCTTCGACGGCATGTCGAAGACCTTGTTGAAGCCGAACTCGGCGAGGAACACAGCCTGGTCGGCGCCGAGGATGTTCGAGGAGATCTTTGTCAGTGTGAACTGGAGCTGGCTCGTGTCGAGGAGCCGGTAGCCCTGAACCTCCTCGGAGAAGCCGTACCCTCCTGGCCTTACCTGGTTGGTGGCCGCGAGGCCGGCCGAGATGGGCGACAAGGCCGCGAACAGGACCTCCACGTCGTCCATCTGGAGAGGATTATCCTGACGGTAAGACACCTCGCCCTGGAAGGCGATGCCCGAGGTGCCGAGCTGGGCGTTCCAGCTCAGGCCGTAGAGCTTGATGTCCTCGGGGTAGGCGGTGAACCACCGCGACGAGTTGGCGTAGACGGAGGTCGCGGCAGCCTGTGCATAGGCGGCCACCATGGCGTCGACCTCGGGGCTGACGCCGGGGGGCACGCCGAGCAGATAGTAAGACCAGAGCGTAGTCGACGTGCCGATCGCCTGCAGCTCGGGAACGATCGATGCCGGTCCGGTGATGCCGTTGATGAGCGGCAGCCGGCTGTGATAGTTGACGTAGTAGAGGCCGAACTCGGTGCCGCCCAGTCCCGGCGCGAAGAGGCGCAACGCCAGCCCGTACTGGCCGCCGTCGTCGGCCTCCCGAGTGGTCGTCCGCGGCACGCTCATGAACGGGTAGTCCAGGGTCGCAGCCACGTCGGGGTGGATGAACGCAGGTGTCTCGCCGGTGTCGGCGAAGCTGTCGAAGGCGAGAAAGACGCGCGTTCCGCCCGGACCCGCGAAATCGTTGGTCGAGAAGTAGGTGCCGGGAGGATCGACGACGATCTCCTCCCACTCGTACTGGTAGAAGCCTTCGACCGCCACGTTCTGCGAGAGGTTGAAGGAGGCCCACACCATGCCGAGCGGACGGAACGCCTCGCGGAGCTCGGCTCCGGGCACCCGCAGGGCGGACACGTCGACCGGGTTGATGACGCTCAAGCCGCCCTGGATGAACGTGCTCTCGCCCCAGTTCAGGACCTGTTGGCCGACCCGGATCTCGCCGATCGGGAACTGCCAAAAGGCGTAGGCGTCGAGTAGCTCGACGCGGCTGCCGGACCAATCGAGAGCATCCTGCGTGAGCTCGGTTCGCACGCAGCAGTTGTCATCGATTTCGAAGTCCTTGAAACCGCTGCCGCGGATGAAGAAGCCGAGGCTGTGGTTGCCGGCCCTCGCCGCGAAGCTGAGATCGACGGTCGCCTTGAGGCTGTTGCTGACGAACGTGCCGTCGTCGAAATTGAGGTCGCCGTCGTCACCGTTGCCAGACCACGCGGTGCCGCCCGAAAAATGGCTGATGATGCTCGGATCGCGCTCCTCCAAGCGATAGCGGCCACCCCAGGAAAGTGTTGTATCGAGATTGAGAGAGTACTTGCCGCTGCTTCCCGAGAGGTCAATTGCCTCTGCGGGAGCGGTGAAAACCAGCGTCAGCGCAAGCGCCAAGGCGAGCGCTGCGGCACTCCGCCCCGTTCGGACCACCGTGATT
>JAJDNM010000009.1 GCA_022340665.1 Acidobacteriota bacterium
TTGACGCAGCAGTGGTTTGACCCGTTTCAGGTACTCGGCCACGTGCCCCTCCCACGAGAAGTGCCGATCCGTATTGCGGATGCCGGCGCGCGACCGTCGATTCCACTCGGCCCGATCCGACAACGACTTGAACAGAGCCTCGGCAAGCGCATCTGCGTCGAGCGGATCGATCAGAACCCCGTTGCTACAAATGCGGACGATCTCTTGTGGGCCACCATCATTGGTGGCCACGATCGGCAGTCCACTGGCCGCAGCTTCAATCAAGGTCAGACCGAACGGCTCGGTCAGGGCAGGATTGACGAAGACTCCGCGACGGGCAGCGGCCAGGCGGTAGATCTCGGCCACGTCATCCGAGGAGTGCTGCTTTGGATACGCCACCGATCCGTAGAGATCGTAGCGGTCTATGAGGTTCAGCATCTGCTGAAGGACCTTGCGCTGCCCCTTCGGCAACCCGTCGACGTCGTTTCGGGTGCCGATGAGCAACACCAGATTGGCGATCTTCCTGAGGTTTTCACTCTGGCCGAAGGCGCGAATCAGGGTTTCGAGGTTCTTGCGTTCGTCGGGTCGTTGCACGGCCAGGATCATCGGCTTCTTCGGCCTGTCTAAAAAGCGATCGACCACCTGTGCGACCTCGAAGCGTTCGCCCCTTTTCGGCGGTCGGAAGCGGCCGAGGTCAACCCCCGGTGGAATCACGACCATCCGATTGCGGGCATCGACCTTGTACATGCTGTACTGCTCATCTATTTCCTGGAGGGTGCTCGCGACGATCAGATCGGTCAGGCCAAGGACCCGTTCTTCCGCCTCGATCCGGCGACTCATGTGGTACCGCTCCTCGATGACCTCTTCCGAAATGCCCTTCTCGAGTAACCTTTGCATTTTGACCCGGCCGAGCGAGTGGCCTGTGTGCACCAGAGGCGCGGTCACCAACCGTGCCAGCCTCGCCCCCGCGTCGCCGGCATCCGCGTAATGGCTGTGAATCACGTCGGGTACGCGTCCGATTTCACGAAAATGGACCAGGGCGTTGTCAACGAATTGTGGCAGGTACGGCCACAGGTGCTCCTTGTAGAGGTAGCGGTGCGGTCCGAAGGGAATGCGAACGATCCACGCGCTGTCGGCGATCTGTTCGAGATGTTCGCCGTACTCGTAGGCGACGTTGGTCGACAGGATCTGACGGGTCAACAGCTCGACGCGCGCTACCTCGGGGTGTTCGGAAAGCGCCCGCGCAAGGTCGAGAACGTACAGAATCTGGCCCCCCGTGTCGGCGTCCCTGCCGAGCTCTGGCTCCTCGCCCCGTATAAGCCCGTGGAGGCTGATCAGCGCGATGTAGAGGCCGCGACTCTCATTCATCTGTTACCACCATCCCCGGCTGCCAAACCTGGAGTAAAAGTCCCGGTCGTTGACGGTTGCACCCGGAACCGTACACATCGCCGCAGCGAACTCGAGGGACCGCGCCAGGCTCACCTCCGTCGGCCATCCCATGGTGAGACCCAGGATGAACACCGCACTGAAGGCATCGCCCGCGCCGACCGTATCGACAACCTCGATGTCCGACCATGCGGCCGCTTCGATAACCCCGTCGCGATCGACGACGTCCGCGCCTTTTTTGCCTCTGGTCACAATCACGGTGTCGAGCCCGTGTTTGGATCGAAATGCTTCGGCGCTCGCCGAATCCAGGGCTCCGGCGAGCAACCCGAGCTCCGCTTCGTTGAGCTTGACCCATCTCGCCCGGCTTACCGACGCCAGGACGTCGACGCGGTTCCACCAGGGGTCTCGCAAGTTGACGTCGACGAAAACTGGTGCACTGCAGGTTGTTTCCAGCTCGACGAGCGCTGAACGCGCAGTCTCTGCTCGCAACACCAAGCTTCCGTGGTACGTCAAGGACAACGGCTCCCCGGCCACGAGCTCCCTCGCCCGGTCGCGATCGATTTGATCGTAGGCCTGGTCGGGAAGAATATGAAATATCGGCTCGCCGTCCGCGAGCTCGACCTGCACCGTTCCGGTGGGTCGGGCCTGGTCGCGCTGCACGCCGGACGTGTCCATTCCCCAGGACTCCATTGCAGCCACGACCTCGTCGCCCGGCGGATCTATCCCAACCCTCGTGACCATCAACGGTTGCAACCCGAAAGCCTGGAGGTGCCAAGATACGTTGAAGGGCGCACCGCCGAGCATACGTTCGCCGTCGGGCAAGACGTCGAACAGGACCTCACCGACTATCAGTGGTCGCCCCTCCTCGCTCACCCGTCACTCCGACTTGAAATTCCGTCTCGGATTTGTTGACACGCCATCTCCACATACTGTACGACGGAATCCGCACACGATCACGTCCGGTGGCGAGTCATTCTTGGTGGGCTAGCGCTGCCGGGATGGCTCCAGCGTCTTGCACCACACGTGCATGTCTTCGAACTGACCGGAAATGTGGCAGTTGTTAACCAGAGTCCCGGTCATCGTATATCCGCGGTTATAAAACACACGATTCATGCCAAAGGACCGCGCTCGGGCTATCGTGTAGAGGTTCGGGTTCGAGCACACGGCCATATCTTCCTCGAGCGCCGCCAGGATGTGCTGGGCGAGTCCCAGCCCGCGCTGGCTCGGCAGAGTCGCGAAATCGGTCATTTCCGCGTTGTGGTGCCGGCGGCAGGTCTCCGCGGAAGCCGCCGCGACCACAACGCCCTCGGTGTCGCGGACGATACGGTAGACGACGTGCGAGTCCATGGTTGATAACAGGTACTCCGGGTCGGTGATCGGAAAAGGATAGCTGTCGAACACGGTTCCGTAGAGCGACGCGAGCTCCTCGAGATCCGACGCCGTCGCGACGGCCATGCGGTAGCCGTCCGGCAGGTCCGGTACCGAAGCGTCTGGTGGTCGAGAACCGATCGTTTCCAGAATCTCGTCCTGCTCGGACTCAAACGGCCGCTCCATGCGGTCATCATTCAGATAGAGCGACATCACGACCGCCGGCTGCCCGGAAAAGTAACCGGTGATCGTAGCTTCGAAGACCATCCCAGCATCTTCAAGAGCTTTGCGATCGAAGACTGGCGCCTTCAGAAAAATCTTTCCGTAGCCTCGGTTGCGCGCCTCGGCCACCAGACCCCGAATCATTGCGCGCGGTTCTCGAGCCTCGTAGTCCAAAATCTGGATACGTCGGTTGAAATCGCTTACGACCATCTGAACCGTGAAGTCGCTGGCCTTGATGCGGTGTTCGACGCCCATTTCTGACGTGGACTGCGTTCCGACTCCCATCAGGCGCTCTTCCCAGATGACACATCGTCATCTTCGGAATCGGCGTTGGCCGTCGTCTCGGTGGGGATCAGGGCGATGTTCGCGGGATCGTCATCAAACAGACCCGCCACGCCACCGTTCTCCGAACCATCGGACACCACCTCGCGGCAGTACGAACAAGGCCGGCCCTCGGTGCACATGCCGGTGTACTCCCCGGGCTCCTCGTAAGCGACGATGCGCCCCTCGAAGTTGCGCAGCACGAACTTGTGCTCATGCTGGGTTACCACATAGTTGGGGTTCACCGGGATCTTGCCGCCACCGCCGGGCGCATCAACCACGAAGGCTGGCACCGCCAAACCGGAAATGTGGCCACGCAGGTGTTCCATGATCTCTATGCCCTTGGCAACTGTGGTTCGGAAATGCTTCAGCCCTTCCGCCAGATCACACTGGTAAATGTAATAGGGACGCACCCGGTTGGCGGTGAGCTTGTGCATGAGCTTTCGCATCAGCGCCCAGCAGTCGTTGACACCGGCTAGGAGAACGGTCTGATTACCGAGGGGAATCCCGGCATCCGCCATTCGTGCGAGAGCGGCCTCGGACTCCTCGGTGAACTCCTTGGGATGATTGAAATGGGTGTTGACGAAGACCGGGTGGTATTTGCGCAAGGTCTCGACGAGACTCTGAGTGATTCGTTGGGGCATCGTCACCGGCAGACGGGAACCAAAGCGGATAATCTCCACCGACGGCACCTCGCTGCGCAGCCGGCGCAGGATGTTCTCGATCCGTTCATCCGATAGCAGAAACGGATCGCCGCCGGAAAGTAGTACGTCGCGCACCTCGCGGTGTGTCTTGAGATACTCGATCCCCGCATCGAGGTCTTCATCAGTCACGCCAGCCAGGGGCTTTCCGACTTTCCGCTTGCGGGTACAGTGTCGGCACAGCATGGCGCACTCGTGCATGATCACCCACAGCACGCGATCCGGATAACGATGCGTCATCCCCGGAGCAACCGCATCGCCCTCCTCGTTGAGGGGGTCCTTGATGTCGAAATCGCCCAGAGTCAGCTCACCGTCGCCGGGGACAGACTGCAGGCGAATCGGACACTCCGGGTCATCCGCGTCGATCAACGATGCGTAATAGGGTGGGATCGCGAACCGGAAGCGGTCGAGCGCGCGTTCAATCGTGCGCTGCTCCCGCGGCGTGATCGAAATGACCCGCGCCAGCTCCTCGGGCGACGTGATCCGATTTCGCATCTGCCAGTGCCAATCCTGCCAGGTGTTGAGAGGAAGATCTCGCCAAACCGACCGCATCTTGTGTTCCGGCTGCACGTCTCTCTCGGCCCGATGCTGGACAGAAAGTGAGTTCATTGTTGATGGCCTTTCAGCTCGGACGATGAGGAATTCAGGCCCGCCGACCTGTTACCAGGCTCGGGCAAGGTGCGAGTTTGGGGAAAAATTCCCTCGAAATTTCCATCGTGTACTAAAGTTTACCATAGAAAATAACTCAAGACAACTCGTTTTTGAGCCGTGTTGCTGGGCTGGCAGTACAGGGATTCAGTCTTCGCGATCTGGTACCGGAGCGGTTGTCAGATAAGCTTCGGTTTCTTCTGGAGTCGCATCGAGCGGACCGGTTGTGAGAATTGGCCCGGCCTCCACGTCTGCCGCCTCCATGAGCGCTACGATTCTTTGCAACGAGGAAAGAATCTGCGTCTGCTGCCAATCCGGAAGCTGTCGAAAACCGCCGGTGAAATGCTCCTGCAGTAAAGGTGGAGCGTCGGCCAAAACCCTTTCCGCCTCCGATGTAGGCGAAACCATGACCTTGCGCCGATCGTGTATGTCACGTTCTCTAATTATCATAGACTTCCGTTCGAGACGGTCGAGTATTCCAGTGACCGTCGCCTGGCTCAGATTCACCGCCCTCGCGAGTTCGCTCACGCTGCGCGGCGCTCGGGCCACCAGCTCCTTGAGAACCACGAGCTGCGGGCCGGTGAGACCGTACCGCTGCACCAGGGAGCGGGAGTGGATATCGATCGCACGAATGATTCTCCGCAGCGCCGCCATCACCTCAGAGGTGACCGGCAACTCGGTGCTGTTTCCATCGCCAGAAAGGTCTCGAGGAGACGACACTCGTTTCTCCGGAAGTGATTCTAACCGAGCGCGACATCACGCTTCAAATAAATCGGGTCTGCGAAAGGATTGACGTCATCCTGAGAGTTAGATAGTTTGAACACGATGTATCTTTTTGGGGTCTGATTCGGATTGTGACGCCGACTGGGTCCTTCGGCCCGACTCTGGATCGCCTGCAACTCGTGTAGAAATGGAGGTTTCTTTATCAGAGGTCGAAAGAGGTTATTTAGAGAGCCACCCCCGGACGCGGAACATCGCGTCAACGAAAGAATTCGTTTCACACCAGTCCGGGTCGTCGATGCCGATGGCGAGCAGATCGGCGTTGTCGAAACCGACGAAGCCAGAAGAATTGCGAGCGAGCGGCGCCTCGATTTGGTCGAAATCGCGCCCAACGCCCGTCCTCCAGTGTGCAAGATCATGGACTACGGCAAGTTCATCTTCGAGCGGGACAAAAAGGCCAAAGAGTCCAAACGCCGCCAGCATCGAATCGAGACCAAGGAGGTCAAGTTCCGACCCAACATAGGGGACCATGATTTTGAAACGAAGCTTCGTCGAGCCAAGAGTTTTCTGAATTCCGGCTACCACGTCAAGCTCACCATCATGTTCCGCATGCGAGAGCTCCGTCGCCCCGAAAATGGTTACGATCTGTTGCACAGAGCCGTCGGAGAATTGGCCGAGGTCGCAGCCATCGAGAGTCCCCCTCCGAAAAAGCTCAATGGTCGAGACCTTTCGATGGTCCTCCGCCCGGTCGGTTGATCCGAGTTCCCCCATCTCATGCAGCTACTGGATTACCTGATTTTGGCCTTCTACTTCGCGGGAATGCTTGCAGTCGGCGTGTACTTCAACCGCCGGCAGACCGGTCTGGACGAGTATTTCGTTGGTGGTCGCCAGATGAGCGCCCGTCATATCGGGCTCTCGGTAGTTGCCACCGATGTCGGCGGCGGTTTCTCGATTGGCCTTGGGGGGCTCGGATTCGTCATGGGTTTGTCCGCATCATGGTTGCTATTCACCGGGTTGATTGGCGCCTGGCTTGCCGCCGTCTTTCTCGTACCACGGGTCAAGGCCCTGGGTGACACTCACGTTCACCGCTCGTTTCCGGATTTTCTCGCCCACCGCTTCGGCGAACCGACCCGCCTCGTGGCCGCCGTCGTGTCCGCGGTCGGATACGCCGGATTCACCGGTTCTCAGCTCCTCGCCGGCGGCAAGCTCGCCTCGACCGCATTCGATTTCGATCTCACGACAGCAGTGTTGGTCATGTCGGTGGTCATCGTTGCCTACACCGCCCTAGGTGGTCTGCAGGCCGTCGTCTACACAGACACCATGCAATGGGGAATACTTTTCGTCGGCCTCATCGGTCTCGGAATTCCTCTCGGCTTCCGAGCAGTCGGCGGTGTCCAGGGGCTCACGGAATCCCTGCCGCCCCAGTACTTTTCGCTCGGAAATGTCAGCGGTGTCGAGTTCATCACCTGGATGGTGACAATCGTTCCCATCTGGTTCGTGGCGATGACCCTGTACCAGCGCATCCACGCCTCGCGCGACGTCGCCACGGCGCGCCGAGCATGGTTCATGGCGGGTCTTCTCGAGTGGCCCGCGATGGCCTTTATGGGCGCGACCCTTGGAATGTTCGCCCGCGTTCTGTTCCCAGCCGCGGAGCCAGAGATGGGATTACCACTCCTTGTTCGCGACGTGCTCCCGACCGGTGCCACCGGACTGGTTCTCGCCGCCTATCTCGCGGCCATCATGTCGACCGCTGACTCCTGTCTGCTGGCGAGTGTCGGCAACATCATCGATGACATCCTCGGCCACGCCGTCGCGCCGGCCACCACCGAGCGCTCGCTGTTGGTCCTTTCACGCGTTCTGACCGTGATTGTAGGTATCGGATCCGTGTCCTTCGCCCTCTATGTTCCACGGGTGATCGATTCGATTCTCCTCGCCTATTCGTTCATGGTCGCGGGTCTCTTCTTCCCGACGCTTGCGGCCCTGTTCTGGAGGCGCGCCAGCGGTATCGCAGCCTTCTGGAGCATCGTTGCCGGCGGAGGCACAACTGTCGTTCTCACCGTTTTCAAAATGTCGACCACACTCGACCCCGTCTTTTATGGGCTCTCCGTTTCGGGCGCCATCCTCGTCTTGATGACCATGTGGTTCCCCAGCGGACGGGCAACTGTCGACGGTTGACGCCGGAACTCTCAATGAACCCTGATCGACACTCTACTCCGACGAGGAATTCTCTCGGCAATCACCTCACCAGACGATCCGGCACCGACCGGAAAACATCCTGCCTCTCCGCTTTGGCCAGTCTCGCACGCCATACCTCACGAGATACCGTACTGATTGCGTCCGCGAGCACCGGCTCCGTTCGTCGCGCGAAGCCGACCGCGGGTCATCTGACCAGCACGGATATTGACGGGCTCTCCAGAGTCGTTCAACCCCTCGGGGCTCGAGACCTCGATCTCGTACTCCACGGATCGGCGGGGGGATTTATTGCGGCTGCGGAGCTCATCTCCCTCTTGCGCGGACGCTACGATTCGATACGCGCACTGGTCCCGGATACCGCACTGGCCGTTCTTTCGTTGATCGCTTTCGCCTGCGACACCGTGATCATGCCCGAGACAGCAGTGTTGGGCGTCAGCGATGATCCACACCAACCAAGAATCACATCGGCTCAAGCCGCGACTTGGTTGGTTCGGAATTGCGTACAGACAGACCTTTCCAAACGGATCGAGTTTGCGGCAACGACCTTCGGCGAGGAAGAGGGATCTCGGGCTCCGATGACCGCGGCCCACGCCCACGAGCTGGGTTTCCAGGTTCACCTGGTCGGCGACCGGAGTGGGATCGGTGCGGACCTTGCGGCACTGGGTCCACCGATTGAAGAATCCTTCCGCACCGCCACGCTGGTCAAGTTGATCGAAAACCATCGCGGAACCTTCTACTCCGTCGCAAGCTGACGGCTTGGAAAATCTGTCCGGGCGAACTGACACACCGCGTCCAGAGCTTATTTCACCGGATACCACACGAGATCGAGTGATTCCCTGTCAAGCAGGATCAAGTTCTCATCGT
Source organism: Acidobacteriota bacterium (assembly GCA_022340665.1). Classification (NCBI taxonomy): domain Bacteria; kingdom Pseudomonadati; phylum Acidobacteriota; species Acidobacteriota bacterium. Next base: position 8,403 of record JAJDNM010000009.1, read on the forward strand.
CCGAACCCACCAACATGAATTGCATCGGCAAATCAGCCAGAGGGAGCCAGGCGGAACCATCGGGAGAAAGCCGATAGAGGGCCTGGGACCACGTGTCGGCGTCGTCCCGGTCGTCGCCCACAGTGAGGAGGGCGAGAACCTCGCCGTTCGACAGGCCGGCCATCCTTGACCTGACCATGTTCTCCGGCGACGGCAGCACGAGCCGTTCCTCAACGGCGCCGTCCGGACCGAAGCTGATGATCTCGTTCGCGGCCGAGAGCCACAGTCGAACCTGATGGTGCCCATGGATGAAACCCGAGTGCAGGCCCTTCCAGGGTTTTTCCGATTCGAAGGTCGATCGCGGCAGCGAGCTGCCGAGCAGATCACCGCTCTCGTCGAATCGATGGACGAGATCGAAGCCCTCGTGGGCGCGCGCCTTCCTCCCGTCGCCACCCAGGCACCATATGGTGCCCTCATCATCGCCGAACAGGTCCCAGCAGAGCACCGAGCCCGTCTTGATCACCCGCACAAGGTCCCCAGATGAGATCTTGTACTCTGCGAGGACCGGCTCGTAGTCGGTGTGCCCGACGGTGGTGGAGACGACCAGCATGTCAGGTGTTGTCAGGGCGGCGGCGAAAATTCTCCCGTCGGTCATCCCGGGAACATCGATGAACGGGGCGCCCTCGAACAGCGGTCCACCCTCCTGATCAAAGACCGCGAGTACGTCGTGATCGCAGTCGCCTTCGGCCGGCACACAATCCTTCGCGACTACGACCCTTCCGTGTTCCGGGCTGATCCAACGGTAGTGCTGCGCGCCGCACAGGTCGATTTTCATTTTCGAGGAAGCCGTCTCCTCGAACACCGCAGGATTCTCCGAAAATGCGAGCTGACAGATGGTGGATACGAGCAACGCGGCTAACACGGAGATCCTCCGCTTCATCGAATTGCCTCCTCTCGCGGTCGGACCGTATCTCGCAACACTTCCTCGCTCGATCGCTGTTGACTCCAGCCAATTTTACGGACTGCTTCGGCGGCATGTCTATCGCCGGATTCCCGTGAACCGATCTGGCAGTCCAGGTGCAATCTGAAGGACAAAATACCCCCCGAGAATGGCGTATCCTTGGCCTGCAGGGCGTTCGACTCCTGTGGAGGAGGGTTGCATCACAATGCGTTTGAAGATCGCCATCACGGTACTGAGTCTGTGCCTCGCCGCCACCACGGCATCGGCTGAGGTGGACGCCCGAATGCTCCGCTACCCGGACGTCTCGGCAACCCACATCGCTTTCGTCTACGCGGGTGACATCTGGACGGTCGAGAAGGGCGGAGGCGTCGCCCATCGCCTGAGCTCGCCCTCCGGCGAGGAGCTGTTTCCGCGGTTCTCACCGGACGGCGCACGCCTCGCCTTCACCGCAAACTACGACGGCAACTCTGACGTTTACATCATACCCGCCATGGGCGGTTCCCCGGTGCGCCTCACGCACCATCCGGACGAGGATCTGCTCTCCGATTGGAGTCCCGACGGTGAGCGGATCCTTTTCTCCTCGCGCCGCGCGAGCGGCATCCGCAGGCTGAGCCAGTTCTATCTCGTCTCGCCTGACGGAGGATTCCCGACGGAGCTCCCGGTCCCATACGGAGTCTTCGGCGCGATCGATCCATCGGGGAGGTCCATTGCCTACTCCACCCGCCACCGTGGCTTCCGCACGTGGAAGCGATTCCGTGGCGGCACCGCGCCCGACATCTGGCACTTCGACCTCGAGACCCTCGAGGCTCGAAACCTGACCGATAGTGCTGCCAACGACGCCTACCCCATGTGGCACGGTGACACCCTCTACTTCCTCTCCGATCGCGGGCCCGCGTTGCGCTCCAACATCTGGGCTCTCGAGCCCAGCGGCGAGATGCGCCAGGTCACTCATTTCACCGATTTCGACATCACCTTCCCGGCCATCGGACCTTCGGACATCGTCTTCCAGGCGGGTGGCCGTCTCTACCTGCTCAGCCTCGACGATGAGCAAATCGCCGAGGTCGAAGTCGAGATCATCACCGATCTCGCGAGTGTTCGCCCGCAGCGTATCAATGCGTCGAGCTATATCGAGAACGCTGACATCTCCCCGCACGGCAAGCGGGTTGTGATCGAGGCTCGGGGCGAGCTCTTCTCGGTGCCCGCAAAGCACGGGGTGGTTCAAAACCTGAGCCGTACTTCGGGCGCCGCCGAACGTTTTCCCGCCTGGTCCCCCGACGGCAAGCACATCGCCTACTGGAGCGACGAGAGCGGCGAGTACGAGCTGACCCTGGTCCCGTCTGCCGGCGGCGAGCCGAAGGTGCTGACCGGCCTCGGTCCGGGTTTCAGATACCGAATCTACTGGTCGCCCGACAGCTCGAAGGTCGCCTTCATCGATCACACCCAGGTGATCCGGGTCTACACCCTCCCGACCGACACCTTCTCGGAGGTCGACAAGGGCCTATGGATGCTCCATCCGGGACTGCAGGATTTCGCAATCGACTGGTCATCCGACAGCCGTTGGATCGCGTATTCGCGGGGATTGGAAACGGGCAACAGCGCGATCTTCCTTTTCGACACCTCGAACGGCACCTGCCATCAGGTGACCTCCGGGTACTTCAGCGACTCGGGACCCGTCTTCGATCCCGACGGGAAATTCCTCTACTACCTGTCGAACCGCTCCCTCGAACCCATCTACTCGGACATCGACGCCACCTGGATTTATCCGAACACCACCCGGATCGTGGCGGCACCGCTTCAGGGCGACGTGCCGTCACCGCTCGCCCCACGCAACGACCAGGAGGCGGTCAAGGACGAGGACGAGGCCGACGAAAAGGCTGAAGAAACCGAAGAGAAGTCAAAGCGAGAGAAGGAGGGCAAGAAAACCGACGAGAAGCAAGGGAGCGCAAAGGACGATAAGAAGCCGAAGCCGGTGAAGATCGACCTCGGAGGCTTCGAAGAACGCATCGTGGTGCTCCCGCCCGAGGCCGGCAACTACGCAAACCTCGCTGCCGTTTCCGGCAAGGTCATCTTTCACCGGATGCCCCGCTCGGGTTCGGCGGACGAGAACCGGCCGATCGCCTTTTACGACCTCGAGGAACGCGAGGAGGAAACCATCATCGGCAACGCCATAGACTTCAGCGTCGCGGCCAACGGCAAGAAGATGCTGGTCAGGTCGCGCGATACCTTCGCCATCGTCGACATCAAGCCCGACCAGGAGATCGGTGGGAATGGCAACTCCGACAACAGGGTCGACACCTCGAAGCTCGAGATGGTACTCGACCCGCAGGCCGAATGGAGGCAGCTGTTCACCGAAGTCTGGCGCACCTATCGCGACTACTTTTACGATCCCAACCTGCACGGCCTCGACTGGGACGCGCTGCGGGACCACTATGGCGCCTTGCTCGACGACGCCATCACCCGCTGGGACGTCAACTTCATCATCGGTGAGCTCATCGGCGAGGTGAACGCCTCCCACACCTACGTCGGCGGCGGGGATCTCGAAAGAGCTCCGCGAAGACCTGTCGGCCTGCTCGGCATCGACTGGGCTCTGGAGAACGGTGCCTACCGCGTCGCGCGAATCGTCGGCGGAGCTCCGTGGGATGGCGGGGAGGTTCGATCACCGCTCGCCGAGCCCGGAGTCGACATCGCCGAGGGCGATTACATCCTTGCGGTCAACGGCGTGCCGATCGACACCTCGAAGGACCCCTTCGCCGCGTTTCAGGACCTGGGCGAGCAGACGGTCGCCCTGACCGTCAACTCGAAGCCGTCGGTGGACGGCTCGCGCGAAGTACTCGTCGAGACGCTTGCGAGTGAATCCAGACTGCGCAACCTGGAGTGGATCGAGCACAACCGGCAACGTGTGCTCGAGGCGTCGGATGGGAGGATCGGCTATATCTACGTTCCCGACACTTCAGTGCCGGGCCAGACCGAACTCGTGCGTCAGCTCAACAGCCAAATCCGCCTGCCGGGCCTGATCATCGACGAACGCTTCAACGCCGGCGGCCAGCTGCCCGACCGTTTCATCGAAAAGGTCAACCGGCAGATGGTCTCGCGCATCTTCTTCCGCCACGGCGCCACTCGCACCCACCCGTCGGTCACCCACTACGGTGCCAAGGCCATGCTCATCAACGGCTGGGCCGGATCCGGCGGCGACGCGTTCCCCTGGTTCTTCAAAGAGATGGACGTGGGCCCATTGGTCGGCGAGCGAACTTGGGGCGGGCTGATCGGGCCTGCAGTCGGCCATCGGCTGATCGACGGCGGGCGCTACACCGCGCCGCCAGGACGCCTTTTCAGTGTCAATGGCGAGTGGTTCCCAGAGGGTCACGGCGTGGATCCCGACATACCGGTCGTCGACCACCCGACCAAGCTCGCGAAGGGCATCGACCCGCAGCTCGAAGCCGCGATCAGCGCGGTACTCGAGCTGATCGTGGAGAACCCGCCGGTCTTTGCCAAGCCGCCGGAGTTCGAAGTTCGCTAGATTCAGCGTAATTCAGCTATCGAAGAGAGCGCTCGCAGGAGCGCCTTTCTTCAATCGATGCTGGATACTGGATGCTGGACTCTCGATCCCCCCAACCAGCCAAGAAGGCCCGCAGATCGCACAGATGGATGTGTCCTGTAGACAGTCTCAGGTGGTCCGGCGGGCCCCACAAGATCAGGATCACCCGGAAATCAGCCATTAGTGATCAGTCGAAAGTGGTCAATGTCTGTCTGTTCGGGCTGCAGGCCGTAAACATCTGCAAATACGAAAGTTTTGAACACTTATAATTAATCACTGTAAATTACTGATAATTATTTTTCGGCAGATTGGAGGGCCCCCAGGGCTGCATCGCGGAAGGCGCGGCCGACACCACCCGGGCCGAGCTTGATGCCGCCGAAGATGCGGGACACGACCAACAGTCCTTCGAGATCGCGCTGCCGGAGCAGCTCGAGCATCTTCATCCCCGGCCTGCCAACCTCGCCATCGTCACGCGCCTGCTCGACCAGACGGCCGTTTTCGTCCCGGACCCGGCAGGCCCAGCAGTGATGGCGTGCCTTGTGGTACCTCCTCTTGCGCCGGGCAAGCTCTTTCTTGACCGCGTCGAGGGTCGCCGCCGGGACCGCGGCAGCGTGGAAACGCGACCGCTGTTCCGTGAGATCGTGCTCGGAGAGGGTCGTGATTCTCGGCATGATGGAAGGATACTCGATGCTGGATGCTTGATGCTGGATGCTTGATCCTGGATGTCGGATATTGGATGTTGGATCGACCCTCCCGCCCGGAGAGCCTGAAGATCATACGGAATCACACGGGGTGTTGAACACCGGGGTCTGTTGGGCGGCGGCAACTCTGTAGAATCAACCAATGAACATGCGTGCAGGCAGAGGTCAGGGGCGGTTTCAGAGCCTGACCGCAATATTCATCGCGGTTTCTCTTCTTGCGCAGGCCGGCCTGTGACCGTCGGCGGCACCTTCCCAACACCCGCCGATGCGGAATCTCTGGCTCGCGAGCACTGGGGACTCGTCTGCCGGGCCGAGCCGCTGGCGGGCGAGGTCGATCGGAACTTCCTCCTGGTGAGCGAAAACGGCGACCGTTGGGTGCTCAAGGTCTCGCGCGAAAACACCGACCCGACCGGCCTCGAGTACCAGATCGAAACGATGCGCTTCCTGGAGAACTCGCCGGTCGCACACCTGGTGCAACGGCCGCTCCCGACCGCCGATGGCCGGTTCCTGCTACCGTTCGGCCCGGGCGAGAGCGGGCGCTGCTGGGTCCGGGCCCTCTCCTTTCTCGGCGGGTCGCCGCTGGTCGATCTCCGCGATCGCCCGCCTGCATTTCTCATAGCGATCGGCCAGGCCCTCGCTCGCCTCGATCTGTCCCTGCACGGATTCGACCACCCGGCTGCGCACCGCGACCATCCCTGGAATATCGAGCGTACGGACGACCTCCTCCGCTTCGCCTCGCACATCCCCGATCCGGCGCGGCGCGAGCTGGTGGAGCGCCACGTGGAGCGCTTCCGTGACGACGCTGTCCCACGGCTCGCCGAACTCGAGCGGGGCGTGATTCACAACGATGCCAATGACCACAATCTGCTCGTGCAACGCAACGCACACGGTGAGCCGGCCCTTGCCGGCATCATCGATTTCGGCGATTCCCGCTTCACCGTCACGGTTGCCGAGCTCGCCATCTCCGCGGCCTACCTCATGCTCGACCGCGAGCACCCCCTGACCACTGCCGCCCTCGTCACCTCCGGCTACAACTCGGTCCGACCTCTGTCGACCGACGAGCAGGCGCTCCTCTTCGATCTCATCAAAGCCAGGCTCTGCGCCAGCCTTCTGATGTCGGCGCGGGGCCTGCACGAAGAACCCGAGAACGAGTACCTGCAGATCTCGGCCGCCCCCGTATGGCGGCTCCTGGAAAGGATGGCCATGATCGACCCCGACGAGGCGACCCGTGCCTTCGAGGAGGCGTGTGCCGGCTCCCGCACTCCGGTTCGAAGCGCCGAGGAGATCCTCGACGTCAGGCGCACCCATTTCGGCTTCAATCTCAGCGTCTCCTACTCGAAGCCGCTCAAGATCGTCCGTGGCGAGGGGCAGTACCTTTTCGACGACGCCGGCCGCCGTTACCTCGATCTGGTCAACAACGTCTGTCACGTCGGCCACTGCCACCCGCAGGTGGTGGCCGCAGCCCAGCGACAGATGGCCGAGCTCAACACCAACACCCGGTACCTGCACGACAATCTGGCGGAGTACGTCTTGCGGCTCGCCGGGACCTTCCCCAACCCGCTCGAGGTCTGCTTCTTCACCAACTCCGGCACAGAGGCCAACGACCTCGCTCTGCGCCTCGCGCGCACCCGTACGGGGTCGAAGGAGATCATCGTGCTCGACCACGCATACCACGGGCACTCGCCCTCGCTGGTCGAGATCTCACCCTACAAGTGCGAAGGCCCGGGAGGTCAGGGCCTGGCCGGGCACGCGCACAAGGTGCCGATGCCCGACACCTACCGTGGACCCCACCGGGGACTGGACGCCGGGATCCGCTACGCCGGCGAGGTGGGCGCTGCAATTGCCGATATCGCAGACGGGGGCAAGAAGCTCGGCGCCTTCATGGCCGAATCGCTGATCGGATGCGGCGGCCAGGTCATACCCGCTCCCGGATTCCTGGCGGCCGCCGCGGAGGCCGTGCGGTCGGCCGGCGGGGTGGTCATTGCCGACGAGGTCCAGGTCGGATTCGGAAGGGTCGGAACGCACCTGTGGGCATTCGAAAGCCAGGACGTCGTCCCCGACATCGTCACCCTCGGCAAGCCGATCGGCAACGGCCACCCGATGGCGGCGGTGGTAACGACCCGGGAGATCGCCGCCTCCTTCGTCACCGGCATGGAGTACTTCAACACCTTCGGCGGTAATCCCGTCTCGTGCGCGGTCGGCCTGGCGGTGCTCGACGTCATCGAGACGCAAGGTCTGCAGCAGCACGCGCTCGAGGTCGGCACCCACATGCTCGACGGCCTGCGCGAGCTTCAGGCTCGCCACTGTCTGATCGGCGACGTTCGCGGCCTCGGCCTCTTCATCGGCGTCGAGCTGGTCCGTGACCACCAGAGCCTCGAACCCGCCGACACCGAAGCTTCCCGAATCATCGACGAGATGAAGTCCCGCGGCTTCCTGCTCTCCACCGACGGCCCGTTGCACAATGTGCTCAAGATCAAGCCGCCGATGGTCCTGACCGCGGCCGACGCGGACCAGACCCTCGAAGCCCTCGACGAGATCCTCGGCGCGTTCGATTGATCGTGCCACGGGCGGAAACGTGAAACGTTAAACGTTGAACGTTGAACGTTGAACGTCGAACGTTCGCCCGGCATTTTCACCGGGTTTGGTGACGAGGGTGGCGCCGCCACCAAAGGTAGGCCGGCACTCCCGTCGCGATGAAGACGAGGCCGATAATCGATTCAACCGGTTTCTCGAGAAGCGTGTTGCCGACCAGCAGGACCGAGGCCAGGATAAAGAGGATAGGAACCCATGGATAACCAAAGACCCTGTACGGCCGCTCGACCTCCGGCCTTTTCCGGCGAAGAACGATGACGGCGCCCGCCGTCCCCACGTGGAAGAGCAGGGCGGCGAAGACCACGTAGGTGTAGATCTGCTCGTAGGTCCCCGAGAGTGCCAGCAGCACGGCCCACAGGCTCTGGGCCCAGAGGCTTCGTGCCGGCGTTCGATAGCGCGAGTGCACCTCTCCAAGACTGCGGAAGAACACGCCATCTCGGGCCATCGCGAGGTAGATGCGGGGACTGAAGAGGATGGTGGCCGCGAGGCAGCCGAAGGTTGACAGCAGGATGGCGAAGGACATCAGCCTGCCGCCACCGGCTCCGAAGAGTGCCGCCGCGGCGGTCTCACCGACTCTCGGCGTCGCCGCTATCTCTTCGAGCGGGAGGGCTATGAAGTAGACGATGTTGAGCAGGGCGTAGAGCACCATGACGATCACCGTGCCCCAGACGAGTCCGAACGGGAGGGTGCGCTGAGGGTCGCGCATCTCCCCGGCCGAGAAGGTCGCGCCGTACCAACCGTCGTAGGTCCATAACGCCGCGATCATGCCGATGCCGACTGCCGCCCACAGGTTGGTCTCTGGCAAATGCTTGAAGAGCGACACCCTGTCCGGAGCATCAACCAGGAACGCCAGCGCCACGAAGACCAGAATCGAGCCGATGCGAAAGACCGTCAGGAAGTTCTGCACGCCCGCCCCTTCGCGCAGGCCCACGTGATTGACTGCGGTGAGCAGAAGAATCGCCAACGAGGCTGCGATCTGCCCTCCGGAAACCGACCAGGTCCAGCTTCCGATCGGCACCGAGAGCAGGACGTTGGCGGTCGAGAACACGGGGATGAAGCTGCCCAGGTACTCCCCGAACGCCACCGCCAGAGCGGCGATGCCACCGGACATGATGACCAGGAAGCAGGCCCAGCCGTAGAGAAAGCCCCAGAAGGTGCCGTAGGCCTCTTTCAGGTAGTGGTACATGCCGCCGGCGCGCGGGAAAAGCGCACCGAGCTCGGCATAGGTGAGGGCACCGGCCAGGGTCAGGAATCCCCCGAGAACCCACACCAGGAGGATCATCCCCTGGTGCGGCAGCACCCGGGCGATGTCGGCAGTCGTGATGAAGATGCCGGTGCCGATGACCGAGCCGACCGTGAGCAGGGTCGCGTCCCAGCGCCCGAGCCCCCGGACGAGGCATTCCGAGGTTGGTTGTTCCTCAGTGCGCACCGCACCTCACCGTACGGTATCTCCCTGAAAATAGCCCCGGCGGCCCGAGGCGAACGCGATCAACTCGGGCGCAGCCCTGCTCGAACCCTCGATCGACAGACAACGGTACGCCCTCTGACCTCATGGACACGATGGGTTCCCAAGGCATTTCAACCCGACAGAAACTACCACGATCAGATCATTGAAATCGCCTGCGACCCGACCCGACTCGTCTATTTCATGGTCAACGGCGATGCCGGTCCGGCATGGTCTTCGAGATGGAGGGGTGAGAACGGCGCCACCCGCGGGTCCATCGACGTCCCAATCGAGAGCCTGATTGGACTCAGGTTAGTATTGTCGAATCAGCGACAGGTCCTCCCCCGAAGGGCTCGGGTGGAGGACCCGGTCAAGTGAGGACGAGAGCACCATGAAGATCGAAGTCTTCGAAATGGAACGAATGCAGTCGACCTGGGAAAACCTGGTCGAATTCGACCTGAGCGAGAGCGGTGTGCTCCCGGTGTCACTCCGCGAACTTTCCGAAATGGGATTCGACCTGGAGTGGGCACTGGATACGCCGCTGACCTACAGTCAGTCCAACGGCACCCCGGAGCTGAGAGAGGCATTGTCTCAGATCTACCCCGGCACGACCATCGACAACTTCGAGGTCACCAATGGGACCTCGGAGGCCAACTACCTGGTTCCACTGAGCCTGTTGCAGGAAGGGGACGGGTTCGCCCTCGAAGTGCCGAACTATATGCAGCTCTGGGGAGTGCCCCGAAGCATGGGCGCCGAAGTGAACATCTTCCGGCTGTTGCAGGATGAAGACTGGGAACCCGACTGGGCGGAATTCGAACGGGCCGTCACCCCCCGCACCCGCCTGGTCTACGTCTCCAACCCCAACAACCCCACCGGGTCGGTGCTGTCCAGACGCTCCATGGAAAGAATCGTCGCGCGTTGCGAGGAAATGGACGCCTATTTGCTCGCCGACGAGGTTTACCTGGGGGCGGAGATCGACGGCCCCCGCACTTCGAGTTTCTGGGGCTTGAGTGACCGGGTCATTGTCACCAGCGGTCTGTCCAAGGCGTTTGGCATACCGGGAGTCCGAATCGGCTGGATCGTCGGCCCGAAGGATCTGGTTCACGAGTGTTGGACGCAGCACGATTCGGTGACGATCTGTCCGAACAAGCTGTCCGATGCGGTGGCCCGCATCGCGGTGCAAAAGGAAAACCGGGAGAGGCTGTACGAACGGGGCCGCGCTCTTCTCCAGAGGAATCGGAAGATCTTCAGCGAGTGGGTCGCCGGACTGGGCGAAGGGTTCTCCTTCATCTCCCCGCAAGCCGGGGCCATGGCCTTTTTGAAGTACTCGTCGCCGACGCCGAGCCTCGAGCTCGCCGAACGGGTTCGCAACAACCAGAGCACACTCATCGTTCCCGGGATTCACCTGGGCCTCGAGGGCTACCTACGCATCTGGCTGGGGGGAGAGCAGGCCTATCTCGAGGAGGGTTTGCGCCGGATCGCAGCGGAGCTCGTCTGACCTCATTTTGAGGTCAAAATCTCGTACACCGCCTTCGAGATCTGGATATCCTGAACGGCGACCCCGGTGAGGTCGGCAACAGTGATCTGGGAATCGTCATTCCTCCGATGCGCCGGATCGACAATCACATCCCCGAGTTCGACAACATCTCCGTCCCGCAACACACCGGCCTCGAATGCATGGTAGATCTCACCCCGAACCCGGCTCTGCTCGATGCTGTCGGCAACCAACAAATCGGCCTTCGCCAGAATGCCCGGGTCGAGCTCGTTTTTCTCCCGGGTGTCCGACCCCATGGCTGTGATGTGCGTTCCTTGCCGGATCTGTTCGGCCCGTAGAAGAGGGGTGCGCGACGGGGTCGCGGTGACAATCAGGTTGCAGGTTGCGGCTATCTCATCGCCGATCAGGGTGGTCTCGACCGCGAGCCCGCGGCCCTCCATCACCTCCCGGTAGGCGTCGAGCTCCTCCTCGCCGGTCCCCCAGACTACGACATCGCGACACTTGACGATCGGCAGCAGCGCCTCGACCTGCATCCTGCCCTGGACTCCGGCCCCGAAAACCCCGATTCGCTTGACCCGGCTCGGCGCCAGATACTTGGCAACGACAGCGCCGGCCGCCGCTGTGCGCACATTGGTCAGATGACACTCGTCGAGCAGCACACACTCGAGCTGCGCAGTCTTCTGACTGAAGACCAGCATGAGACCGTCGGCTGCCGGCAGCCCGAGCGTCACGTTGTTGTAGAAGCCGGAGGCGACCTTGATGACGAAAAAATCGTCGTCCTTGATGTAGCCGTACTTGATATGGACGTCGCCGGGCGGGTCCTCGAAGACCAGCTCGCCGACAGGCGGCACCACGACCTTCCCCTGGGAGTAGGCGACGAACCCCTCTTCGATGGCCTTTGTTACATCGACCTTTTGCAGTGCATCCTCGATCTCGGTTCGGTTGAAGATCTCGGGCATATGCTCTCCTCACGGCTCCCTCTGGTGGGGTGACGAGGTTAGCATGCAGGTTAACGCCGTTACCGGAGAAAAACACCACCGCAGAGGATGCCCGGCGAGAACACCGTGCTAGCCACCGAAATCGGTCTTCGTGCCCAGTCCCCGCTCCAGAGCCCGCCGGTAAACCAGCGTTGCCGAGGCGATGTCCTCGACCGCCAGTCCGAGCGAACGGAAGAGCGTGATCTCGGTCTCGGAGGTGCGGCCGGGGTGGTCGCCGTTGAGCACCTCGCCAAGCTCGGGGACCACCAGGCCGCGCTCGAAAATCCCCTCTTGGATGGCGCTGATGTACTCCCCCGCCTCGTTGTCAAGCGACTCCCTCCGGTCGGTGAAGAGTGACACCATCGGCAACACCCCAGGGTGAATCTCCCGCCACGAAGGTATGGACGCCCCCACCGCATTGATGTGCTGTCCCGGTTCGAGCATTTCGGCGAAGAGGATCGGCTCGCGGGCGGAGGTTGTCGTGCAGACGATGTCGGCACCATCGATAGCCGCGCCCGCGTCGAGTGCCGGTTCGATCGGCACGCCGTGACGATCGGCCTGCTCCTCGACGAAGGACCCGACCTTTTCGGCATCCCTGCTCCATACCCGGATCTGCGATATCGGACGTACCTCGAGCATCGCGTCAACGTGCGAGCGGGCCTGGGTCCCGGAGCCGAGAACGGCGAGGATCGAGGCGTCCTGGCGCGCCAGACGATCGGTCGCGAGCGCCGACACCGCCGCGGTACGAATTGCGGTGATCGCACCCGCCTCACACAGCGCCAGCGGCGCGCCGCCAGCGGGGTCGAAGATGAGGACCGCTCCCTGGTGGGAGTCGACGCCGAGCTCGCCAGGGTCGTCGACCACGCTCAAGACCTTGACGCCGAAGGGCTGCCCGGTGGCCAGCGATCCCGGCATCCAGGCCAGAACTCCCTGACGATCCGGACGCAGGAAGCCGTCCCTGAGCGGCTGCACGCCCTGCCCTCGCGCGAGATCGGCGAGGGCCCTCCCCACGACCTCCATGCAGTCGCTAATCGACAGCAGCTCGCGAACCTGAGAATGGTTGATGATCAGCACGCCGTCCGCTCTCCCTCTGTTCTCTGCAATATTCAGCCGACGTAGGGGCGCAGCCACTGCATCAGCTGTCCACGATCCATGGCACCCGGCTGGCGCGCCACCTCGCGCCCCTCGCGAAACACCATCGTTGTCGGAATGCTGCGGATGTCGAAGCGGGCGGCGATTGACTGCGCCTCTTCGGTATTCAACTTGGCCAGTCTGACTCGCGGTTCGAGCTCGCCCGCCGCCTGCTCGAAGGCGGGCGCCATCATCCTGCAAGGGCCACACCACGGCGCCCAGAAATCAACCACCACGGGGATGTCGTTGCGCGAGGTCTGCCTGTCGAAATTGGCCTCGTCGAGGTTTACCGGTTTGCCGTCGAAGAGCTGGCCCTTGCATTTGCCGCAGCGGGGACCATCCTCGATTCGAGACTCGAGAACCCGGTTCACCGAATTACAGTGGGGACAGACGATATTGAGCGTTTCCGACGGTGGATTCATTTCGCGACCTCCTCTGACTCCGAACCTCCGGCGGTCCGGGATACCTTCCCCTCCTGGAAGAATGGGTCATTGTACCGTGCACCTGTGGGTCCGCCTTCCGCTCGTCCAGGACCGTCTCGCCACAGGCAATCTGCGATAGAATCCTGGATCCGCTGAGGATCGAGATCGGCAGGTCATCATGTGTGGGTTGGTCGGAATTCTGGGGTGCGAGGGACCCGACGAGGAGCGTCGGCAGCTTGTCCACGCGATGGCCGAAACCATGGTCCATCGCGGGCCCGACGGCGAGGGTTATGTGGCGCGTGAGGACTGTGCACTCGGATTTCGGCGGCTCGCGATCATCGATGTCGAAGCCGAATCACCTCCGTTCCCCAACGAGGATCGGTCATTGTGGTCTATCTGCAACGGGCAGATCTACAACGCCCCGGACCTCTTCGAGAATCTCCGCAGCAAGGGCCACACCTTTCGCACCGAAACCGACACCGAAGCGATCCCCCATTTGTACGAGGAGTACGGCGCCGACCTTGCCGAGCACCTCAACGGCATGTTCGCATTCGCGGTCTGGGACGAGCCGCGCCAACGCCTTTTGCTGGCCCGTGATCGTGCCGGAGAGAAACCCCTCTTCTACTGGACCAACGGTCGCGAGCTCGTCTTCGCGTCTGATCTGCGCGCCTTTCTGGTCCACCCGCGGATCAGCGTGGCGATCGACCCGGTTGGCCTCCGCCGCTACCTGACCCACGACTATTTCCCCGCTCCACTCAGCCCGTTGCAGGGCATCCGCAAGCTGCCAGCCGGGCACCTGCTGATCGCAGAAGATTGCGGAATCTCGGTCCGGCAGTACTGGGATCTCGCTGACCACTTCGTGCAGCCCGAGCTGGCCCGCCGAAGTGCCAACGACCTTGCCGACGAGCTCGACTGCCTCATCGGCCAGGCCGTGCGCCGCCGCAGCCGCTCCGACGTTCCCTTCGGGCTCTTCCTGTCCGGCGGCGTCGACTCGTCGACTGTGCTCGCACATCTTGCAGAGCAGCAGGGTGACGGCGTGCCCGTCTTCTCGATCGGCCATACCGACCAGGACTTTGACGAGGCGAGCATGGCCGAGGTCACAGCTCGTCATTTCAAAGCCGACTTCAACCAGCTCATCCTCGACGAGAGGCAGCTGGCCGATGGGCTGCGGAGGATCGGTCCGGGCCTCGGCGAACCCCTCGGCGACGCCTCGACAATCCCCAGCCACCTCCTGGCCCTCTTCGCGCGGGAAAAGGTGAAGGTTATCCTGTCCGGAGAGGGCGCCGACGAGCTCTTCGCGGGCTACCCCACCTACATCGGCAACAAGGTGGCCGAGATTTACAACCGCATCCCGCGGCCGATCACGGATCTCGCGGTCAAGATCGCGCTCAAGGTGACGCCGGTGTCGATGGGCAACGTGAGCTTCGACTACCTCCTGAGCCGCTTCGTGTCCGCAGCCGAGCAGGACCTCGTCGAACGCCACCACACCTGGTTCGGCAGCCTTTCTCCGGAGATGCAGCGGGACGTCCTCGCACCTCGGGTCCTCGAGAAACTCGATGGTGACGACCCGTTCGGCTCGGCGCGATCGCGCCTCGAAGGCAAAGACTTCCCCGACAGTCTCTCCAGGCTCCTCTACATGGACTTCACCATGTATCTCCAGGACGATCTCCTGACCAAGGTCGACCGCGCGACCATGCTCGCCTCGCTCGAAGCACGGGCGCCGTTCCTCGATCACGACCTCTCGGAGTTTGCCGCGGGCCTGCCGTCGAGCCTCAAGCTGAAGGGCAAAAGCACCAAGGACATACTCAAGAAGGCCGTCAGCAAACGCCTCCCACCGGAGATCATCAAGCGCCGCAAGCGTGGTTTCAACATTCCATTTTCGAAGTGGCTGCTGCACGGGCTTGGCAGAGAGCTCGAGGAGAGATTCTCCACCGAACGCGTCGAGACACGCGGCCTCTTCAACCCCACGGGCATCAACGCTCTTCTCGATGAGCACCTGTCGGAGCAGGCTGACCACCGAAAACCGCTCTTCACCCTGCTGGCCTTCGATCTGTGGTGCGATGCCACCTTCGGTGAGGGCACCCGCATACCGCTCGGCGATACCGGGGAGGCCACCTCGTGAAGGCTTCGCGCCTGGTTCTGCTGCTGGCCGCGGTACTCTTCATCTGCAACATCTGGGGCTACGATCTGTGGGCTCCTGACGAGCCGTTCTTCGGCGAAGGCGCCCGTGAAATGCTGGTCGACGGCCACTGGCTGGTGACCTACGTCAACGGCAAGGTCAACACCCACAAGCCTCCGTTCTTCTTTTGGTTGATCGCGCTCCTGTCTCTGCCCCTTGGCAGGGTCACGTCCTTCACCGCCCGCCTGCCGTCCGCCCTCGCCTCCCTCGGCACCGTGGCGCTGGTCCTCCGCCTCGGTCGACGATCGGCATCCGAGCGTACAGCGGTCCTCGGGGCGTTCATGCTCACGACCACCTATCTCTTCTGGGACAAGGCGCGCTCGGTGCAGATCGATGCCGTCATGTGCTGCCTCATCTGGGTCGCCCTATCAGTTTTCGATTCGTGGCGCTCGGGTGACCTCGAAGGCCGCCGCGCCGGTTGGATGTTCTGGGCGGCCGCGGCTCTTGCGGTGCTTGCCAAAGGACCGGTTGGCCTCCTGCTTCCGCTCGGAGTCGCCCTCACGACGCTCGCTTTCGACCGCGAGATTGGCCGCTGGCGCGATTTCGCGCCCTTCACCGGGCCCATGCTCTTCGCCGCGATCTGCGGCGTGTGGGTGGTAGCGACCATGTTGTGGGGGCCGGCCGAGTACTCGGTGTGGGGAGCGCTCAAAGAGCATTTCGTCGACCGGGGAATCCACGGAATGCACCACGCCCAGCCGTGGTGGTACTACGCCAAGGTCCTGCCTCCCCAGCTTCTGCCCTGGACCTTCCTCGTCCCAGGCGCGATGGTTTATGCCTGGCGCCGGCGCGACCGTACCGATCGCTTCCTTTTGACCACCGTCATATTCGTCGTCCTCTTCTTCTCCATCTCGACCGAGAAGCGAACCCTCTACGTGCTGCCCGCCTTCCCGGCATTCGCCCTGATGACGGCTCGCTTCGTGGGCGCGGTGCTCGGGTGGGAGGAAGGCCCTGCGATGTCGCGACGGTGGGTCACCGCAGGGCAGTCATTTCTCGCCGGCCTGCTGATCCTCCTGGGCTTGGTCGCACCGTTCGCTGCGCAGAGAATCGATGAGGTGCCATCGTGGGTCTTCTTCGTGCTGTCCGGCCTCCTCCTCGCGGCCGGCGTGGCGACGCTCTGGGCGGTCGTCAAACGACACGACCTCGGTGCAGCAGTGGCTCCGGGAATCGCCTTCGCGGTCGCCTATCTCTTCGTCTCAGTCACCGTGTATCCAATGGTGAACACCTTCAAATCTGGACGCGAGTTTGCCGAAATCATCGCCGAGGAAACAGCCGCCTCGCGAGCGGCAGGCCACGAGGTACTGGCCTTCGATCTCGGTAATCTGCCGATCCACTACGCCTTCTACACGGACGGCGTCTACACCATCGAGACAAATGATGCTGGTGATCTGGCGCGCCATCTCGACTCGGATGACCGGGTGTTGGGCATCGCCAATGCCGATCGGCTCGATGAGTTGCCGCAGGAGATCCAGGATCACCTGCAGATCATCGCCACAACCAGCGCCAGCCGGCGAAACGTGGCGCTGATCGCCAATCGCCCTCCCAGCCCAAGTTGAGAGTTGAGAATCGAGAGTTCTCCACATCCCACCCATGGAGTCCGCGAGGGCGGTCGGGAACTCTAAACTCTCAACTCTTCACTCTCAACTCAATTTGTCGAGCACCCTCCGCAGGCGATCCTCGACCTGCTCGGCGATTGGCGCGACGCTGGGGTTGTCGACCAGCGAGAAACCCGCGGTTGGTTTGAACGCAGACACGATCGACCCGCCGCCCTCGCGCTCCATCACAACAACGTTGCAGGGAAGAAGGACACCGATGAACGGTTCGCCGCTCATTGCCTGATGAGCGAACTCCGGGTTGCAGGCGCCGAGGATCACATAGCGTTTGAAATCGACGTCGAGTTTTTTCTTGAGGGTCGCCTTGACATCGATCTCGGTGAGAACGCCGAATCCCTCATCGGCCAGCAACTCGGTGGTCTTTTCGACCGCGGCATCGTACCCGAGGTCCGGAAGCTCCTTGACCAGCGCGTAACGGATTTCCATTGGTCACACCCTTTCCAAAATCGACTATCGATTCATCGGTCTCACAAATCATCGTCAACATACCAGATCGCGCCCCGAGGTTCTGCGATACTCGACCAACGACGATGTGGCGAAAAGGCTGGGTCCTGATCCTCACCCTGGCACTCTCACCCTACGGAGCGGGTGCTCAGGAAGGCGGCAAATACTCGAACCGACCGCTGGCGGAAGCTCTTACCAATCTGCAGGCAGAAGGCCTGCGGATCGTCTTCAGCACCGCGCTGGTTCGACCCTCGATGATGATTCGAGAGGAACCCCACGGCGACGACCCACGAGAGATCCTGGATCAGCTGCTCGAACCCCACGGACTCCGCGCTGAGGACTCTTCCGGCGGGACCATCCTCATCGTCCCTGCCCGAACGGGCAGCCCCGAGGCGACGCCCGGCAGCATCCGCGGGATCGTAACCGTAGGCGGCGAGCGGGTGCGCGTGGTCGACCTCGTGATTGCCGTCGAAGGAACCGGGCTGCAGACCACGACCCTCGACAACGGCCGGTTCGTGATCGACGGAGTCTTGCCCGGTCGCTACACCGTCTCCGCCACCTCGTCAGCATTCACGCCGCAGAGCATTCGTGAGGTCGAAGTCCGGCCGGGAAGAGTCTCGCGTCTCCGCTTCGATCTGGTGCCGGTGTCCGTCTTTCTCAGTGAGGTCATCGTCACTCCGAGCCACTTCCGCCTGCTCGACGAGAGACCCGAGAGTCGGCAGTCATTCGACCGTGAGGAGGTCCGCCAGATGCCTCATGTGGCCGACACGAAGGCGCCTGGCTGGCCGGCGTCGACGGCGCCAAGGCAGGCATCATCATGCCGGGCACGGTCTTGCTGGGCGCGAGGTACTACCGACGTGGCCCTGGACCGGGCGGAGCACATGGCGATGGACGCCACTGCCGAGACCGAGGCCGGCACCTTCGAGGACTGCCTCGAGGTGTGGGAGACGACGCCGCTTGCGCCGGACGATCTCAGCATCAAGGTCTACGCACCGGGCGTTGGCCTGGTCGTCGATGATGTCACCGAGCTCGTGGGGTATACCGATCCTGACTCTTGATGAAACCTGGAGATTTCTGCCCGAGGGCGCCGATTCGGCGCCCTATTTTTTTGCCTCCGCCGCTTGACACGGCGGGTTTTGAAACCTATCTTGTGTCATAGCGTATTACTTCGCTGATACGCTATGGCTTATTGAGGATGAACCGAGACAGAGTCTTCACTTCGCGGATGGAGGGTCGACGATGCTGATCGTGGTCGATCCGTCGAGCGGCGTGCCGGTCTTCCGCCAGGTGATGGACCAGGTTCGGTTTCATATCGCGAGTGGGCTCCTCCGGGCTGGGGACGAACTGCCCCCCACGCGGACGCTGTCGGCCGAGCTCGGAGTCAACCCGATGACCGTTTCCAAGGCCTACAATCTGCTCGAACGAGACGGTGTGCTCGAACGGCGGCCGGGACGGCCGCTCGTTGTGGCACATCTGGACGAAGTCGACCTCGATGTCCAAAAGATCGACCACCTTCGCACCAGCCTCGCTGATGCTGTACGCGCCGCGCGCCAACTCGGCATCGAAACCGACGACGCAACCCGATTGTTCCGCAATCTCCTCGAAGAAGAAATGAAGGAGGACTGACATGCATGTCCTCGCCCTCAACGACATTCATCGATCTTTCGAACCCGGCGTACCGGTGCTCGACGGAGTAGACCTCAACGTCCAAGTCGGAGAGGTCGTGGGGCTCCTCGGCCGCAACGGCGCCGGCAAGACCACCCTCCTGCACATCACCATGGGCATGCTGCGACAGCAAAAGGGCACAGTTGAGGTCTTCGGTTTCGATCCACTCCAACAGCCGGTCGAGGTCAAGAGCCGGGTTGGCTTCGTCTCCGAGAACCAGATTCTCCCTACCTTTCTCAAGGTCCGCGAGGTCATCGATCTCCACCGAAGCCTCTTCCCTTCGTGGGACGATGACATGGCCGGGCGTCTCGCGGATCGGTTCCGAATCCGGTCGAACGCCCGCATCAAGAACCTCTCCAAGGGTCAGGCTCGGCAGGTGGCCCTCCTCTGCGCCCTGTGTCACAGGCCCGGACTGCTGCTGCTCGACGAGCCGGCCGGCGGCCTCGACGCCCTCGCCCGGCGCGAGTTCCTCGAAACCTCCATCCAGGCCCTGAGCGACACCGGGACGACAATCATCTTCTCGTCCCACTACCTGTCGGACGTCGAAAGGCTGGCCGGCAGGGTGGTCATGCTGCACGACTCGAAGGTGCTGATCGACAACACCCTCGACGAGCTGCACGAGTCGTTCTCGATCTGCCTCGTGCCGCACCGCCCCCAAGGCACCAGCGAGGCGCTGCTCACGCTTCCGGAATGCCTCGGCGTGCGAGTCCGGAGCGACGCGGTGCACGCGGTCTTCCGTCTCGATCCCGACGACTCCTGCTCCCTGATCAAGGACAAGCTCGGGATCACCGACGCCCTCTGCCGGACGGCAGGCCTCGAGGAGATGTTCATCGAGATCGCGGGGGGCGAGCGATGAGCTCGACCGCCGACCTCTTCCGCCAGGATCCTGCACGAGGCGCCCTGGTGCGCGCCGTCCTCACGAGCCTGGCCGTCGGCGTGCTACTCCGGCTCGTTCCCGACGTCTCCCGAGGAATCACTGCCCTCGATGCCCGCGACCTTCCGGGTGGCTTCCCCTACATGTATCTCGTGCTGACGGGCCTTGTAGTCTCTTTCGTGCTGAGCGGCAACTCCTGGACCCGGTCGAGCCGCCTCACTCTCGGCCTTCCCGTCCCGGCCCGCACCGCGTGGACGGTGCGCATCACGTCGCTGATCATCATTGCCCTGGCCTCCGTCGCGGCGCTCGCCATCACTACTGGAATCATGACCGAACCCGACCAGAGCAGCCTGAATTTCAGCCAGGTGGTCCTGCTCTCCGCTGCGCGAGCAGCGGTAACCAGCGTGCTCATCCTCTTCCTGTTCCAGCTACCACTGTCGCAGCGCGCGAGCATCCCGATAACCGCGCCGTACGTGGTCTACATGCTCTTCGCCGGCCTTCTCACCCTCGTTGTCTCCGCAGCTGCCGTAACATCGATTGCCGGCACGCTCGTGCTGCTGTTGATGACGATGTCGCTCGGCACATGGCTCGTCATCCGCGTGCCGCGGACGTTCTCGGTCGGTCCCTCCCTCGAGGAAAGCGAGCACCCGATCCCGGACCACTCCGACGAGATCGCATCCGTCGATTCAGCCGGCTGGATGGGCGGAACACACGACGTGCCCAGGTGGCACCTCCACTGGGTTCTCTTCAGGGGGCTCAAGAGAAACGTCCTGATCTGGTTCCTGCTCGGTATCGTCGGCGCATCGTTCGCCGTCGCCACCCTCGAGTTCTTCGACGGAACCAACGCGTTCCTGCCGTTCTTCTTCGTCGTGCTCTACCACCTGCCGCTGTTTCAGGGGGCGATTGAAAACATGACGCCTTATGATCCTCTGCCGATCTCGCGAACCGTGCTCTGGGCCCACACCGTGGGGCCGATCGCATTTTCGGCAGCCCTCGGCGTCGTGATCGCCGTTCTGATCTTCGCGGCGAACCCCAAACCCTACACACAGATCCAATTCAGCTCCTGCTGTGTTCAGGTGCCCTGGGACTACTGGGAGATCGCTCGCGACGGGCAAGTGCCGACCGTAACGTCGCCGTGGGGAGAAAACCACATGCCCCAGGCTTATTCTCTGTGGCGCGACTCCGCAGCCTCTCTCTACAACCCTTACGACTCAGGCCCCGAAAGCTCTCCACGCTTCATCGAATACCAGATGCGGCGGGCGGCACGCGCGGTCTATGGCGATCCGCTTCCGACGGCCTTTTCGGACGCCGGTTACGAGTCGCCGTCGAACATCGTCGGCGGTGCGGAGCGAGGGGCATTCACCATCGACTCCACCCGCGGCCGGAGTTCGTCGGACCGGATCCGCACGGCGGCCGCCGCCCTGATGATTCTCTGTCTGCTGATCGTCGCTCTGATGCTGCCGGCACTCCTTCAGTACGGCCCGTGGGTCCGCCGAAAGCTCTTCAAACGAGCTTCAATCGCACTGATTATCCTGCTGGTCGTGGCTGCCGTGGCTCTGTCGACCGCTCGCCTCCTCGGCTGGACCGAGGTCTGGTACCTGGGGGCTCTGATCTCGATCGGCTGCCGCACTCTCGCCCACTCACTGCCCCTCTCGACCCCGGTCCTGTGGTTCCTGTGTGTAACTTTCTGGGCTGGTGCGTATCTAATACTAGGGAGAGTTTTTTCGAGCATCGAGTTTCCGTGTGAGAAGACCATGGGTCGTTTCGCCGAGGAATACTGAGATGGACACCACCACATTGCAGGTCACAGCCACCACGCCATCGTCGCGGCGGCTGTTGGTCGCTGTCGAGGGCTATCTCGACGAGCGTGGCGGCGCGGCTCTCGCCCGCGAAACCCAGGCCACGCGAGGGCCCGAGTCCACCCGCATTCGGATCGATCTCGGAAACGTCTGTCTCTTCAACTGCTTCGGGGCTCGCCGGCTGATCACGCTCGTCTCCGACCTGGAACACCAGGGTCACGAGGTCGAACTCGTAGGCGTCCGGCCGCCACTCCAGAGAGTTCTGGATCTACGGGCCTGACCGGTCCAACTCCAGTTAATCCGAGAACTCCTTCTTCACCTCTTTGGTTGCCTTCTTGACGTCCTTCTTGACCTCATTCGTCTTCTTTTTGACGTCCTTGGCGGCCTTGTTTGCGGCGTCCTCCGCCTTGTCGAGCGGACCGGTCGAAGTATGGGCATCGACTACGTCGCCAACGACTCCCATGTCGTCAACCGCCTTGTTGACCGTTTTTCTCGCCGTGTGTTTCGCCGCACCTTTAACGACTCCCATCGTTGCCTCCTCTATTCGATAATGAGTTTCGTTACTATAACATATCGCATTCCTCGGCTCGTCAGTCGACTCTGCCGCGTACCGCCCACGCGCCGGCGATAAGGCGAATCGAACCGTCAGAATCCCTGGGAAGCGTCTCGTCGAGATGGTTTTGAAGGGCAGTCCGAGCCTCGCCGTCGAGCGAGGCAACATAAGAGGGTGCCGGCCCCGGACCTCCCAGAAAGGGTTTCCAGTACTCGTCGAAGGAGGCAAAATCCGTCGCGATATCGAGCGGTTCACAGCGGACTGAACGGAGGCCTGCTTCGCGAAAAAGGCTGGTGAGATCGTTCGGCTCGCATATCGGGAATCGGCTGCCTTCATCGAGCTCCGCCGCTTTCGGATCGACCCGCAACGCAGCGTCCCAGAACAGACGAAGGAACTCCATGCGGTCCGAATAATCCCAGACGCACGACGAAATCGTCCCATCGGTCGCAGTTACGTCTTTCATTTCCGAAATTGAACGGTCGGGATCCGGAAAGAAATTGAGCGCAAGCAACGATGTCACGCTTCCGAAACCGCCGTGACGGCTCGGCAATGAACCGGTTCCGCCGATCTCAAACGAAGCACACTCGCTCGACCAATGAGTTCGAGCATACTGGATGTAGGTCTCCGCTGGGTCGCAGCCGACGACAGACGCCGGGTTTGCGAGCCCGCAAATCGCGGCCGTCAGGGCGCCGGTCCCGCAGCCGACGTCGAGCCAGTGAGCATCTTCCGGGACTTCGAGCCATTCAACGAACCTCGGCGCCAGCTCACGGCTCCACCGCCCCATGAAGTCCTCGTACGCTGACCCGTCATTCCACTTATCAGAGACGTTTTCCATCAACCTTCGTACCTCCAATTGCTCGCATTACCGCTTTCGCTGGCCGAAGCCCGTCGTTTGACATATCGTCAGATCCTCACCCGTCGCAGGCGCAAGGCGTTGCCGATCACCGACACCGAGCTGAAGCTCATGGCCGCGGCAGCGATGATCGGGCTCAGGAGCAGCCCGAACGCCGGGTACAGGACTCCCGCGGCGATCGGAACCCCGATGCTGTTGTAGACGAAGGCGAAGAAGAGGTTCTGTCTGATATTGCGCATGGTGGCGCTGCTGAGCCTCCTCGCACGAACGATGCCGCGCAGATCACCCTTGACCAGCGTGACGTCGGCGGACTCCATCGCGACGTCGGTGCCGGTTCCCATGGCGATACCGACGTCCGCTTGCGCCAGAGCGGGCGCGTCGTTGATGCCATCGCCAGCCATCGCAACCACAGAGCCCTCGTCCTGAAGATGGCTCACGACCTCCGCTTTCTTCTCCGGAAGGACCTCGGCATGTAGCTCGTCGATGTCGAGCTGGCGGGCAACCGCCTTTGCGGTCGTCCGATTGTCGCCGGTGAGCATCACAACCCTGATTCCCTCGTCGCGGAGTCGCCGAATGGCGTCAGGGGTGCTTTCCTTGATCGGGTCCGCCACTCCAAGAAGCCCAACGACATTGCCCTCAACTGAAACGAACATGACGGTCTGACCGTCCCCGCGGTATTTCTCGGCACGCTTCACATCTGATTCGTCGAGGTCCGCACGATCTTCCATGAGGGCTCGGTTGCCGATCGCGACCGAGCGACCACCAATGTTTCCGACCACCCCCTGGCCCGTTATCGACTTGAAACTGCCGGCTGACTCGAGAGTAACCCCTCGCTCGCGGGCGCCTTCGACGATGGCCGCCGCGAGGGGATGTTCGCTGCCGCGTTCCAGGCTGGCCGCATCGCGAATAAAGTCTGTCGATGCATTGCCGTTCAGTGCCTCGGCAGTGACCAAACGCGGCTTCCCTTCAGTCAGGGTGCCGGTCTTGTCGACCACCAGGGTGTCGACCTGGCGCATGACCTCGATCGCCTCGGCGTTCTTGAAGAGGACGCCCGATTCGGCCCCCTTCCCGGTCGCCACCATGATCGACATCGGCGTCGCCAGACCGAGGGCGCACGGACAGGCGATGATCAAAACCGCCACAGCGTTGATGAGGGCAAAGGCCATGGCAGGCGCCGGCCCCCAGATCGCCCACACCACGAACGTGATCACCGCGCTCAAAACAACTGCAGGGACAAAATAGCCTGCAACGACATCCGCCAACTTCTGGACCGGCGCCCTGCTACGCTGCGCCTCCGCCACCATCTGCACGATCTGCGACAGCATCGTGTCGGCGCCGACTCGTTCGGCCGTCATCACCAGCGAGCCAGTGCCGTTGACGGTGGCTCCTATGACGGCGTCACCCGGTCCTTTCTTGACCGGGACCGGCTCTCCGGTGACCATCGATTCATCGACCGAGGTCGAACCGCTCTCCACCGAGCCGTCGACCGGCATTTTTTCACCCGGTCGTACGCGAAGGTGGTCGCCCACCTGCACCTCGTCGAGCGGCACATCCTCTTCGCTACCGTCGGGGTTGACCCGTCTCGCCGTTTTCGGCGCGAGCCCGAGCAATGCCTTGATGGCGGCCGAGGTCTCGCTCCGGGCCTTGAGCTCGAGCACCTGGCCGAGCAGCACCAAGGTAGTGATCACCGCCGCCGCCTCGAAGTACACCGCCACGTTGCCGGTATCGTCCCGGAAGGAGGCCGGAAAGATCTCCGGCAGCACTGCGGCAATCACACTGTAGACATAGGCCACCCCGACGCCCAGTCCTATCAGGGTGAACATGTTGAGGTTCCAGGTCACGATCGATCGCCAGCCACGCACGAAGAAGGGCCAGGCGCCCCACAGGACCACCGGCGTCGCGAGAGCCAACTCGATCAGATGCAGCCTACTGGGCGTCGCCAACCATTCGAACGAAACCCCCGGGATGAGCGCCCCCATGGCAACGAAAAGGAGAGGCAGGGACAAACACAGGCTCACCCAGAACCGCCTTCGCATGTCTCGCAGCTCCGGGTTCTCCTCGTCCTCGATGTCCACCGTTCGGGGCTCGAGCGCCATGCCGCACTTCGGACAGCTTCCTGGATGGTCCTGCACCACCTCAGGGTGCATCGGGCAGGTGTACTCGACGCGAGTGGCGAGTCGGCCCGGGCTGACTGTTTCCAGGGCCATCCCGCAATCGGGGCAATCGCCCGGGCCGTCCTGCCGCACCTCGGGATGCATCGGGCAGGTGTATCCACTGCGCGCGCTGGAAGCTGCTGCGTCGTGGCGGTGTACTTCTGCTTCCTGCTCCTTCGTATCCACGCCGAGGTACCTCGCAGGATGTTGAGTGAATCGCTCCTTGCAGCTTTCCGAGCAGAAGTGATAGGTCGTCCCTCGGTGCTTGACGGAAGGCTTTCTGGCTTCCGGATCGACTTCCATTCCGCAGACCGGGTCGGTAGCCATGATGTCATCCCTTCCTAGAATTCACGTGATCCGCCAGGTGGTGCACAGTCGTCAATCGCACTTCGTGAGTTCACGACGAGCCCGCACTGGCCTGAAGGGCGCGTGAGTCCTCGTCTCCCGTGCGGATCTTCACAGCGCGCTCCACCGGTGTGGTGAACACAATGCCGTCACCGGGGTCGCCTGTACGTGCAACCTGAACGATGACCTCGGCGGCGTGGTCAGCGCAATCCTCCTCACAGACGACCTCTAGCTTGGCCACCTCCGCCGTCTTCTTCAGCTCGCTCGGCGCCAGGGTGAAGAGGTATGGTTCATACCCGTAGCCGACGCCGTGGACCCGGGTCACAGTAATCCCGGGCGCCCCTGCTTTGCGAAGTGTACGGATGACGTCGTCGACCTTCGAAACTCGAATGTACGCTTTGATTTCTCTCATTGTTCGTCCCTTACAGCCACAGCTGAGCCCGCCTCGCTGTCGGTGTGAGGAAACAGCGGTGTACGGGTGAGTTTGACCGAACGCCAGATGAAATAGATCGCCGGAAAGACGATGAGCTCCGCGATGAACGACGTGATCACGCCCCCGACCATCGGTGCCGCGATGCGTCGCATGACGTCGGCTCCGGCGCCCGCGGCCCAGAGCACCGGGCCCAGCGAGAACAGAATCGTCATCACGGTCATCATCTTCGGGCGGATTCTCTTGACCGCCCCGTGGTCGACGGCGTCCGCAAGGTCGGCGTAACTCGCCATCTTCCCTTCGGTCGACCACCGCTCGAAGGCGATGTCGAGATACAGCAGCATCACGACACCCGTCTCTGCCGACAGCCCGGCGAGAGCGATCAACCCGACCCAGACGGCGATCGACCAGTTGTAGTGGAGGAAGTAAAGAAGCCACATTGAACCGACAACCGAAAACGGTATCGCCGACAGCACGATCGCGGTCTTGATAATCGATTTCGTGTTCAGGTAGAGGATGAGAAAGGTCAGAAACAACGTGATCGGGACGATGATGACCAGCCGCTGCTTGGCCCGCTGCATGTACTCGTACTGGCCGGACCAGAAGATTGTGTAGCCGGAGGGCAGCTCGACATTCTCCGCGACCACTTGCTTGGCCCGTTTGACCCACGTCCCGACGTCGATGCCGCGAAGGTCGACATACACCCAGGCGTTGGGGCGTGCATTCTCGGACTTGATCGCGGGCGGACCCTGATGGACGCGGATCGTGGCGAGCTGGGTCAGCGGGATCTGAGCACCGTTCGGGGTCGGCACCAGTACGTCGCCAAGTGCCGCAACGTTGTCCCGCAACTCGCGCGGGTAGCGGAGGTTGATCGGGTAGCGCTCGAGCCCTTCGACGGTCATGGACACGTTCATACCGCCGACAGCGGACATGATCACATCTTGAACATCGCCGACCGTCAGGCCGTAGCGCGCCGCGGCCTCGCGGTCGATGTCGAAGTCGAGGTAGTTGCCGCCCATTACGCGCTCCGCGTACGCCGAAAGCGTGCCCTCGAGCGGCTTGACGACTGCTTCCACCTCCTTACCGATGCGCTCGAGCTCCGACAGATCCGGCCCGGCGATCTTGATGCCGACCGGGGTCTTGATCCCGGTTGAAAGCATGTCGATGCGAGTTTTGATCGGCATCGTCCAGGCGTTGGTCAGACCCGGGAACTGGATCGCGCGGTCGAGCTCCTCGACGAGCTCGTCCTTGGTCATTCCGGTTCGCCATTCGGAGGGATCTTTGAGAACGATGGTGGTCTCGATCATCGACAGTGGCGCCGGGTCGGTTGCAGTCTCGGCGCGGCCGATCTTGCCCAACACCGACTCCACCTCGGGGAACGTCGCGATGATCTTGTCGGTCTGCTGGAGGAGCTCCTTGGCCTTGGTGATGGAGATGCCGGGAAAGGTCGTTGGCATGTAGAGGAGGTCGCCCTCCCACAGAGGCGGCATGAACTCCGAGCCCATCTTCTGCATCGGAATCCAGGTGACCGCAACGACGATAATGGAAACGATCACCACGGCCCACCGCCAGCGGAGGGCCAGGTTGAGGAACGGTGTGTACACGCGCTGCAGGATCCGAGAGACCGGATGATTCTCCTCCGAGTGGATCTTGCCGCGAACGAACCAGTACATCAGGACCGGGATGACGGTTACCGCGACCAGTGAGGCAAGCCCGACCGAGTACGTCTTGGTGAACGCCAGCGGCTTGAAGAGCCGGCCCTCCTGGGCCTGCAGGGTGAAGATCGGCATGAACGAGACCGTGATGACGAGCAGGCTGAAGAAGAGTGTCGGTCCGACCTCCTGCGCCGAACGTAAGATGATCTCGAAGTGGGATCTTCGGCCTTGCCACTCCTCAACATGCTTGTGGGCGTTTTCCACCATGATGATGGCCGCGTCCACAAGGACACCAATTGAGATCGCGATACCTCCGAGCGACATGATGTTGGCGCCCAAACCCTGGGCCTTCATGACGATGAAGGCGAGAAGGATCGAGATCGGGATCGAGACGATGGCGACGAACGCCGAGCGAAAGTGGAAGAGGAAGACGATGCAGACCAACGCGACGATGATCGATTCCTCGATGAGAGTGTGGGTCAAGGTCTCGATCGAGCGGTGAATGAGCGCAGTACGATCATATGCCACCGAGATCTCGACGTCGTCGGGCAGGCCCTGCTGAAGCTCCGCCAGGCGCTCCTTGACCCGCGCAATCGTCGACAGCGTGTCCGAGCCGTAGCGGACTACGACAACGCCACCTACCGTCTCTCCCTCACCGTTCCATTCTGCCAGCCCGCGCCGAATTTCCGGACCGAGAGTTATGTTGGCGATGTCCTTGAGCAGTATCGGCGTGCCGCCGGGTCCCGAACCGAGTGGAATCTCCTCGAGGTCCTTGATTTCCTTGACGTAGCCGAGGCCACGGACCATGTACTCCCGTTCGCCGGTCTCGATCAGGCGACCGCCGACGTCATTGTTGGAGCGCTTGATCGCCATCCTGATCTTGGCAAGTGGAATGTTGTAGGCACGAAGTTTGACCGGATCGACCTCAACCTGGTACTGGCGGACGAATCCACCAATCGAGGCGACCTCCGAGACTCCCTCCACCGACATGAGTCCGTACTTCAGGTACCAGTCCTGGTAGGAGCGCAGATCGGCAAGCGACCGTTCGGGCGAGTTGAGGACGTACATAAACGCCCAGCCGACTCCGGTGGCGTCCGGTCCCAACTGGGGAGCGACCCCGTCCGGAAGTTGACCCGCCATACCGCTCAGATACTCCAGGACTCGGGAGCGGGCCCAGTACATGTCGGTACCGTCCTCGAAAATGACGTAGACAAAGCTGAATCCGAAGAAGGAGTATCCGCGAACCACCTTGGCGAACGGAACTGAGAGCATCTTCGACGCGATCGGGTACGTGATCTGATCCTCAACCACCTGTGGCGCCTGGCCCGGGTACTGCGTGTAGATGATGACCTGGACGTCCGAGAGATCGGGAATGGCGTCGAGGCGAATCGACTTCATCGCCCAAATGCCACCGAGGATGGCAAACACCACACCTATGACGACCATGAACTGGTTTCTGAGCGACCATTCGATGATCCGGTTCAGCATGGTGGCGCCTCCCATTCGTGCACGGACACGGACGTGGGCGCCAGAATCACGACCCACCTCCCGCGCGTTTCTCGGCGATCATCTTCTGGATCGCCTCCTGGAGATTCGATTCAGAGTCGATCAGGAACTGAGCTGACGTCACGATCTCTTCGCCGTCCGACAGACCGTCGATCACCTGAGTGAAGCCGTCGCCCTCCGGTCCCAACCGCACGTCGCGCGGTGCGAACTGACCGTCACCAAGCGCGACGATGATCACGTTGCGTTGCCCGGTTCTGAGAACCGCCTGTGACGGAACGGCGATCACATTTCTGGCGGCCACCGGCTCGAAAAGCACGGTAGCGTACATGCCCACCCGCAGCCTGTTGCGGCTATTGTGGACCTCGAGGGTGAGCTGGACGGTGCGGGTTTTCTCCGACACCTCCGGTTCGATGTAGCGGACCCGCCCGTGAAACGTCTCGCCCGGGAAATAGGTGAGAGTTATGGTCGCCGTGCTGCCGACATCGAGCCACGGCAACTGGTCCTCGAAGATCTCGACCGTCAGCCAGAGGTCGGAAAGGTCAGCGATGTGCAGCAGTTCCATGCCGGGACGAGTCGCCATACCTTCTAGACCCGGCATCCGTTTCATCACCACACCTCTCGCGGGAGACAGAATCTGCAGGGTTCGGAAGACCTCGCCCGTTTCCTCGAGCCGCCGAATCTGCTCTTCACTGATATCCCAATAGGCAAGTCTCTGACGCGCCGCTTCGAGCAGGGCCTCGGCGCGGCGTCTGACGTCTCCCGGTGCATCGGTCAGGCTGGCGGCGTACTGCTTTGCCGCCAGCAGCTCCTGCTCCGTCTGCACCAGCTCCGGCGCGTAGATCTCGAATAACGGTTCACCCTTCTTCACCGGCTGTCCGATGTAGTTGACATAGGTCTCCTCGATGAACCCCGGATATTTGGTGGTCACCGAAACCATCTTTTCCTGGTCGTAACCGAGGTATCCGACGGTGCGGATTTGGTGTTTGATATCGCGTCGCCTCACGACCTCGGTCAGAACATTCATGTTCTGCTGCACTTCCGGATTGATGGTGACGACCGCGCCCCCGGCTGCCGCTGACTGGGCTTCATCGGCGTAGACCGGAACGTAATCCATTCCCATCTCGTCCTTGCGCGGCACCGGCGACGTGATGGTCGGGTCCATAGGGTTGCGGTAGAAGAGGATGTCGCGCTCAACGGCGGGCGGTTTAGCGTCGGGAGCCTCTCCCTCTCGAAGCGGCACCAGATCCATGCCACAGATCGGGCATTGACCCGGCGCATCCTCGATCACCTGCGGATGCATCCCGCAGGTCCATAACTCTTCTCCGTGCCCTTCTCCGTCTTCGTGCCCGACGTGCGCGTCTTTCGTCAACCCAAGCCAGTCATCGACCGGGCTGATTCCGACCGGATCCACCACCAGCACCAGCATCACCGCCGCCCCAACCAGCACCCATAGAATGGCCTGCAGAATGGCCCTGCCCTGCTCGTTGGAACGGCGGGCGGCATATATGCCGCCCCTGCAGAAGGCTGATTCCGCAAGGTGGTCGTCGTCGGGGCGGGATATATTCCGCCCGTGGCGCGTTTCGAAGATCTTTTTCATTGCTCCACCCCCCGGTGGGATTCGTTCAGTGGCCCTGCGACCACCCCTTCGAGACGTGCGATTGCGACATCGAGATCGGTCCGGACTCGCGCCTCCGCGATCCGGACCTGGAGCAGGACGCGCTCCGCATCGAGCAAATCGAGGGCGTTCACCGTGCCAGCCGCGTAGGCGGACTCGGCGGACCGCAACGACTGTCCCGCCTGAACGAACAGAATTTCGTTATAAAGTTTCACCTGTTCAGCCAGGAGAGGGATTCGGTGCACGAGGTCACCGAGCTCGCCGTCGATCGCGGCGGTGACTTCGCGACGTCCCTCTTCCGCAGCCAGGCGCTTCTGCACGCCCTCTTCGATCCCGGCCTCGAGGCTGGACCCCCATATCGGTACACTGACTCCCCCAGTCAGCCCGAGGATGTCCTGGCCATTGTCCTCGGGCGGGTTGAGCCGGCCCGCCTGGTCGCTTCTTCGGTCCACGAATCCGTAGTTGAGGCCAACCACGAGGCTGGGGCTGTACGCCTTCTTCGAGGCCTCGATGCGATCTGCGGCAGCCTCGACGCGGGCATCGGCCTCCATGATCTCGGGACGATTGGCTATCGCGCGCAAGCGAAGCTCCTCGAGTCCCGGGGTTGGCGCCGCCTCGTGATCCGGTGCTTCCACCGCGACAGGCGTTGTCTGCGGGCGATCGCGCAGCGCGTTGAGCCTGGCGACCACCTCCGATCGTCGTTCCGCGATATTCAGCAGACGGGTTTCAGTCCGTGTGATCTCGGCCTGGATCTTGATGACTGCCTGGTCGAGACCGACACCTGAGGCGTAGCGGGCCAGCGCGAGCTCGGCGTAGTGCTCGAGGGTCGCCCTGTCCTCTTTCACGACGCGGCTCTCGATGTCGAGAAACTGCAGCTCGTGATAGTCGGTGCGCGCCTCGGTCACGATCTCGATCCTCGCGGCCTCGAGCCGCGCCCGGCTCGCAACGGCGTCCCACAGGCTGGCCTGCTCATCGATCTTCAAGGTCCCGAACCACGGCAGACGCTGCATCAGGCTGACGGCAGCACGCTGCGGTCCGACCCGGGTCTGTGGCGACATCACGAACCAGGTCAGCGTCGCAGTCGGATCGGGCAGAGCTTTGACCTGGGGCGATCGCTGCTCGACGGCAGCCGCCTCGGCTTCCAGCCGGGCCAGTCTCGGGTTGCGGTCGAGGACTTCAGTGAGAAGCATTCGGAGCTTCGTGTCAGCTACCGAGGCGGTGATTTCGTCCGCCGCCGCCAATCGATCCGTATCCTCATACTCGGCGGCTCCAAAAACGGCTGCGCCGAGGACGCCGCCCATCGCGAGCGCCACACATGTTTTCGAAAATGCGTGTGTGATTCCCATTCCTGATCCCTTCGTTCGAGGGGAAAGGACGCACCTCTCCCCCAGTCAGCGATTCGCCCGGCGAATCGCCCTAGGTCAGGAATGCACAGTCGACGAGGTAGGCAGGTGGAGCCGGTGGAGGCGCCGGCGGGCGGAAGGAGCGTACCCGCGGCGAGTCGCCCGGAGACCCGGGCCCGAAAGCCGCCAGCGCTGAAACC